>CAIXZV010000444.1 GCA_903924005.1 uncultured Chloroflexota bacterium
CGTTGACCGAGCCCGTGCTGTGCCACGCGCAGTACTGGGCGCTGCCTCGCGGGACATCCGTGTAGACCGGGTAATAGCCGTTGCCCGAGGCGTCCGGGCTGGGGATCATCTTGGCCACTTCAGCGAGGATCTTGGACGTACTGCCGCCGCCGGTGGCCGCGGTGGTGTCCACGAGATGCCCGCCATACGCGGTGACGGCGCCCACCTGGCCGTTGGACCCGGTGTACTCGGTGTTGGTCTTTGCGTAGTTGGAGTTGGACCAGCCGGTGTAGAACGCGTCGATGCCGGTGACCTTGTCGCCGGTGTACGTGCCCCAGCTGCTGCCCCAGAAGATCGCCTTGACGTTGGCGGTGGGCATGATCACGCCGCCGTGGTAGGTCATGTTGGCGGAGCCGCGGGGCCGAGCCTGCGTGCGCGCCTCGCCACGGACGTGGTCGTAGCTGGCGACGGGACTGGCGGTGAACGTGGGTCCGGCGGCCACAGCGCCGGCTGCCGATGTGGCGAGCACGCCGCCAGCGATGCCGAGCGATGCGAGGACGGCGCCGAGCCGTGCCGTACGGGACGCAGTTGCCATGGTTCCCCTTTCGGGCGTTCAGTGCCCGCCGTTGCCGCGGGTGGACGTCCGCGTGCTGGCGCCATTGTGCCGGGCCATATGGCCCCTGCCAAGTAGGCCATATGGCGTGCACCGGATAGGGGCCGCCCGCGCGCGTAGCCCGGCGCGGTTGACGCACGGGCCAGCCTCCGATACCGTCGGGTGGCGATGCAGCACGTCATCTACCGCTTTACCTGCCCGGCATGACCGTACCCCGAGCGTAGACCCGGGCGGCGGGTCGTGCCGGGTGGCAGCAGAGGTCGCGGACCTCTGCTTTTTTCTTTCCCGAGAGCCTTTGGCGAACCGGGATCCGACGGACGACGAGCGAACCCAGCGACACCGACAAGGACGCAAGACGACATGTTCGTGGTGATGCGGACCGGGGCCGGCGAGGCCGAGGTCAACGGCGTAAAGGGGCTGATCCTGGCAGAGGGTCTCACGCCGTTTGAGAACGCCGGGGCGGACCGGACGGTGATTGCCGTCGTGGGCGAGCTCGGCAAGCGTCGCGAGCAGCTGCGCGCACGCCTTGAGGCCACCGCGGGCGTGGCTGCTGTCACGCCAATCTCCAAAGCGTACAAGCTTGTTTCGCGCGAGTTCCACCCGGAGAACACCGTCATCCGCGTGCTCGACACGTCGGTTGGGGACGGCGGTCTCACGGTGATGGCCGGCCCGTGCTCCGTGGAGAGCCGCGATCAGCTGCTTGAGACCGTGGACCACGTTGTTGCCAACGGCGCAACCATCATCCGTGGCGGGGCGTTCAAGCCGCGTACAAGCCCGTACTCGTTCCAGGGTCTTGGCGTAGAAGGCCTCCGATACCTGGCCGAGGCACGCCAGCGAACCGGCATGCCCGTCATCACCGAGGTGATGGACACAAGCCAGGTGGACATCGTTGCCCAGTACGCCGACATCCTCCAGATCGGCACGCGCAACATGCAGAACTTCTCGCTGCTGCTCGCCTGCGGGCGCATCGGGAAGCCCGTCATGCTCAAGCGCGGCTTCAGCGGCACGATTGAAGAGTGGCTGATGGCGGCCGAGTACATCGCGTCTGCCGGAAACCCCAACATCATCATGTGCGAGCGCGGCATCCGGACCTTTGAGACGGCGACCCGCAACACGCTGGACCTGAGTGCGGTCCCGCTCCTCCACCACCTCACGCATCTCCCGGTCGTGGTGGACCCATCGCACGCAACCGGCAAGCGCTGGCTTGTGAAGCCGCTTGCCATCGGCGCCGTGGCCGTGGGCGCAGATGGCGTGATGGTGGAGGTCCACCCGCGCCCAGAGGAAGCCCTCTCCGATGGCGAGCAGTCGCTGACGTTTGACTTGTTTGACCAGATGATGACCGCGATCACCGCGGTGCACGGGCACGTGCGCGACCTCCACGGGGACCTGCTCCCCTCGGGTTCCGAACCGGCGAAGGCCGCCGGCTGATATGGCGGACGACGCTCTCGTCGTCCGGCCCGCCGCGAAGCTCCGCGGCAGTCCGGCGCTGCCCGGCGACAAGTCGATCTCCCACCGCGCGCTGCTCCTGGCGCTGCTCGCCCCGGGCGAGAGCCGGATCACGGCGGCAGGCGATGGCGGCGACGTGCGCTCCACTGCTGGCGTCGTGGCGGCGCTGGGCGCCAAGGTGGAGCGCCTGGCCGAGCGTAATGGCCGAGTGGACTACCGCGTCATCTCACCGGGCGGCGCCGCGCTGAGCGAGCCCGAGGGCTTCCTTGACTGCGGCAACTCTGGCACCACGACACGTCTGGTTGCGGGACTGCTCGCCGGACGCCCGCTGTTTGCGGTGCTGGACGGTGACGCCTCCCTGCGCCGCCGGCCGATGGGCCGCGTGGTGGAGCCACTGCGCGCGATGGGAGCCGGGTTTGCCGGGCGCCACGACGCCACACTGCTGCCGCTGGCGATCACGGGGCACGCGCCGCTTTCGCCTATTGACTACACGACGCCTGTGCCAAGCGCCCAGGTGAAGTCCGCGATCCTGCTGGCGGGTCTTGCGGCTGACGGCGAGACCAGCGTCACCGAGGCCATCGCGACCCGGGACCACACCGAACGGATGCTGCGTGCACGCGGCATCGCTGTGGTAGAGACCATAGCCACCGACGGGCGCCACACCGTGTCCCTACGCGGACCGGCGCTGCCCGTTGCCATGGACGAGACGGTCCCGTCGGACCCGTCAGCCGCTGCCTTCTGGCTGGTGGCCGCGTCCATCCACCCTGACGCCGAACTGCATCTCGCCGGCGTCAGCACCAATCCCACGCGGCGTGCCATCATCGACATCCTGCGGCGCATGGGTGCCGACATCGAAGAGCACGCTCGGCCGGCTGCCGGCGGCGCCGACGGGGAGCCGCTTGCGGACCTCGTCGTCCGATCGGCAGCTCTCCACGGGATAGAGATCTCGCCTGCCGAGACCGCCTCGGCAATCGACGAGATCCCGATCCTGGCGCTTGCCGCCGCGGCCGCGTCCGGGACGACGCGGATCCGGGGCGCGGGCGAGCTGCGGCACAAGGAATCGGACCGGATCGCGGGGATTGCGAACGGGCTGACGGCGCTCGGCGCGCTGGTGCGGGTTGAGGGGGACGACATCGAGATTGAGGGGGGTCGACGTCTTCGCGGCGCCGTCACCGAGACACTGGACGATCACCGGCTGGCGATGACCTTCGCCATAGCCGGACTCATCGCCGAGGGCGAGACCACCGTGCGCCAACCTGGGTCGGCCGCGATCTCGTACCCCGGTTTCTATCAACAGCTTGAAGGAGTGCGAGCATGACGAAGCGAGTCGTCCTCATCGGCCATCCGGTGGCCCACTCCTTGTCGGGGGCAATGCACCAAGCCGCGTTTGAGAAGCTTGGCATCGACGCCACCTATGAGCTCTGGGACAAGGGTCCGGGCACCCTCGCCGAGGCGATCACGGAACTTCGGACCGAGGACTTCCTGGGCGCCAACATCACGATCCCGTACAAGGAGCGCGTGGTCCCGCTGGTGGACCGCCAGACCGATGAGGCCCACATCACGGGCGCCATCAACACGCTCACCAAGGAGGGCCGCAAGCTCGTCGGCCACAATACCGACGTGGCGGGCTTCAAGGTGGCGCTGGACAAGGCGGTCGGCAAGCAGAAGATGCCCCGGACCGCCATCGTCCTCGGCGCCGGCGGCGGCGCGCGCGCCATCGTCTACGGCCTGATTCGCGAGCAGTTCCAGCGGGTCATCGTGTTCAACCGGCATCTCCACCGCGCAGAGTCGCTGGCCAAGCACTTTGGCAAGAGCGCCGCCCATATGGACCTGCGCGCGATGCCCTGGCACGAGTCCATCATCGAGGCGGAGCTTGCCAAGGCCAAGGTGCTCATCAACGCCACCTCGATTGGGCTCACCAGCGACGAGTCGCCCATCCCGGCCGAGATCCTGCGGCCCGAGCTGCTGGTCCTGGACCTGATCTACGCGCAGACGCGGCTGCTTCGCGATGCGGCCTCAACCGGCTGCGTCACCGCCGACGGGGAGCTGATGCTGCTGCACCAGGGCGCCGCCGCATTCACGCTGTGGACCGGTCAGCCGGCCCCAATTGACGTGATGCACGAGGCGCTGATCGCGGCGCGCGAGCACGGCCTGCGGTCGGCCGAAGGCGAGCCCGCCGGCGTGGACGTCGATGCTGCGCCGAGCGCACCTGCGGCCGTGCCCGGGGCTGAGCCTGCGGCCGGCGCTGGCGCCTGAGCCAACCACACGAGCAGGCGAGCGCTGACGATGGAGCGGTTCCGGTTCATCACGGCCGGCGAAAGCCATGGCCCGATGCTGGGCGCCGTCATCGAGGGCGTCCCCGCGGGTCTTGCCCTCACCGAGGACGATCTGGCGGTTGACCTCGCCCGGCGCCAGCGCGGCTATGGCCGCGGAGCCCGACAGACGATTGAGCAGGACCGCGCGCGGATCCTTTCGGGCGTCCGCCATGGGCGCACGCTGGGTTCGCCCATCCTGCTTGAGGTGGCCAATCGCGACTGGGCGAACTGGACCCGCGTGATGCAGGTGGGTCCGCTTGCCGATGGCGAGGCCGACGAATTGGAAGCCGCGGCGGCCGACGGCAACAAGCGCGCCACACCCATCACAGCCGTCCGCCCGGGCCACGCCGATCTGGCAGGCGCCCTGAAGTACGGCTTCAACGACGTCCGCAACGTCCTGGAGCGCTCGTCCGCCCGCGAGACCGCGGCCCGCGTGGCGGCAGGCGGCGTGGCCCGGATGTTCCTGCGCGCGCTGGGCATCGAGGTCTGGTCGTTCACCGCGGAGGTTGGCGGGGTGGCGCTGGACCCGGCGCGATGCACCCGGTCGCGCGACGAGGCCGACGGTTCGCCCCTTCGCTGTCCGGACCCGGATGCCGAGACCGCGATGATCGCCCGCATCGACGAGGCGCGCAGCGCCGGCGACACCGTCGGCGGGGTCTTCGAAGTGGTGGTGCACGGCGCGCCCATCGGTCTTGGCAGCTACGTCCACTGGGACCGGCGTCTGGACGCGGCACTGGCCGCTGCGGTCATGGGCATCCACATCGTCAAGGGCGTGGAGATTGGGCTGGGCTTTGCGCAGACCCGCCAGTTTGGCTCGCGGGTCCACGACGTCATCGAGGGCCGCCGCGAGGACGGCACCTGGATCCACCGCTCCAACAACGCGGGCGGTCTGACGGGCGGCGTCACCAACGGCGAGCCCATCGTCATCCGTGGCGCGGTCAAGCCCATCTCCACACTGGCTCGGCCGCTCCCCACGGCGGATCTTGTCACGGGCGAATCCATCGAGAAGGCGCATTACGAGCGCAGCGACATCTCTGTTGTCCCTGCCGCGGGCGTCATCGCCGAGGCGATGGTGATGCTCACGCTCGCCGCGTTTGTGCTTGAGAAGACCGGCGGCGACTCGATGGTTGAGGTGGCGGACAACCTCCGCCGCTACCGCGAGCGCATCGCCGAGGCGCCTGTCCCGCCCGCCGCGGGCGACGGCTCAGGCGGCCACGCGCGCCTCGACGGCTAGCGGGCAGACACGCGGTATGGACCTTGTGCTTGTTGGCCTTGCGGGCAGTGGCAAGACAGCCGTTGGCCGGCGCGTGGCCTCGCGTCACGGTGCGACATTCATCGACCTGGACGACCAGGTGGAGTTGGCCGCAGGTCAGACGATCCCTGAAATCTTTGCGACCGAGGGCGAAGCCGGGTTCCGTCGGCGCGAGCGCGAGGCCGTGCTGGCACTTGGCGCACCCGACCCAGGCCCGGCGCTGGCGCGGGTGATCTCGCCGGGCGGCGGTGCCGTGGTGGACCCGCGCAACCGCTGGTCGCTCTACCGGGGCCGACGC
>CAIXZV010000445.1 GCA_903924005.1 uncultured Chloroflexota bacterium
CGGCACAGGAGGCAGCTGCCATGGCGGCGGACCACCGGCTCCGGGCTGAATCCTAGCGCGGTATGCTCCGCCCTGATGGCTCCACACACCTCAGCCACCGGCGGCCCCGCAGCCCAGCCGCGCGCCACGCGCTGGCCGACACCGCCTGTGCTCGTCCGGCAGCTCCGCGGCGGCGTTGTGGAGTCGGTCCACCGGGGCGACGTGGTGGAGGCCGACGCCACCGGCCACCTGATCCGCGTGATTGGGGATCCGGACCGGGTGACCTACCTGCGGTCCTGCGGCAAGCCGTTTGGCCTGCTTGCGCTGCTGCGCGCCGGCGGCGTGGCCGAACTTGACCTCACCACGGACGAGCTCGCAATCATGACGGCGAGCCATTCGGGCGAAGACCTTCACGTCCGCACGATCCAGGCGCTCTTCCGCCGGGTGGGCATCCCGCAGTCGGCGCTCATCTGCGGCGCGGACGCCACGCCGATGGACCCGGTGACCGCGGCACGTCTCGCCCGCGACGGGGAACGGCCAAGCCAGCTGCGCCACATGTGCTCTGGTCAGCATTCCTCGCTGATCCTCATGGCCAAGCTTGGCGGCTGGGACCTGGAGACCTATTGGCGCCCTGAGCACCCCGCGCACGTTGCGTATCGCCAGGCAATCGCTGACGCGTTTGACGTGCCGTACGAGAACCTCCGGGCCGGGATTGACGGCTGCGGCATTGAGACCTACGCCTTTACCCTGCGTCAGACAGCCCGCGCGTACGCCATGCTTGCGGATCCCTCAGCGGTCCCCGAGCGTGACCGCCGTGCATCGCTCGCGCCCCACCTCACGCGCATCCGCGACGCGATGGTGCGCCACCCGGACCTCGTCGCGGGCAGCCGGGAGCGGCTGGACACGTCGCTGATGAAGGCGGCGCCAGACCGACTCGTGGCGAAGAGCGGCATGGAGGCGCTGCAGTGTGTCGGCATCCTGCGCGGCCGACGCGGCGCAATCGCGGCGGCCCCCGCAAGCGGTCTCGCGGCCAAGATTGAGGACGGCGACGGCTACAGCCGAGGACTGTCTGCTGCAACCGTGGAGTCGCTGCGTCAGGCGGGCGTCCTGGAGGGGCAGGCGCTGCGCGTGCTTGCCCGCTACCACCGTCCGCCCAGCCTTGACCCCCGCGGACGCGTGGTTGGCGAAGCCGTGCCAGAGTTTGAGCTTGCGCCGGTTGGAGAGCTGATCGGCTGACGCCGGGCCATCCGGCAGGCACCTTTCAGCCGAAGGGAAGGCGATGAGCGCCAAGCCCGATCCGCACCGCGTCCTTGGGTTACAGCCGGGCGCCTCGCTCAACGAGATCCGCTCGGCCTACCGTCGGCTGGCCAAGCTGCACCACCCCGATGCCGGCGGCGAGCGGTCGCTGGCCCGCTTCCTCTCGATCCAGGCGGCATACGAGCAGTTGACGGCTGCGCCGGGCGCGGGGCATGGGCGAGGGGCCGTCCACCGGCAGCCCGCTGCGGCCGATCCCGAGCGGGCACGGGCGACGCGTGACGCATGGCGGGCTCGACGGGCTTCGGGCACCGGCGATGCTGGCCCGTCGTCGCGACCAAGCGGGGGAGCCCGCGGTGCCTCGGCTTCGTCTGGCACCCATGGCCGCGCCTTCGTCCGCAAGGCCCGCCCGGGCTCCACCTCGTACGACGAGGCGGCGTCCACGCCATTTGAGCCGCCTTGGGACGGCGGCGACTGGTACGGCGCCTCGATGGGGACGTACTGGACGCTCAACCCGCGCGAATACGCCGACCCGCGCAAACACGGACCCGAGTACGAGGCGCGTGCCCGCCGAGCCCGGGCGCGGCCCGATGGCGATGAGGAGCCCGCAGCCACGTAGACTGCGCGCATGGCCCGCCACCACGATCCCGCAGACATCTCAACGGCCGCCCAGGAGTACCTGCTTGCCCTGCGCGTGATGTGCGGCGATGGGCGCCAAGCCACCACAGCCCACCTTGGACGGCGCGTTGGGGTGAGCACGCAGGCCGCGAGCGAGATGTGTCGGCGCCTCACGGCCGATGGCTTGCTTGAGACTGGTGCTGGCCGGGGCGTCATCCTCACGCCCGCCGGCCAAGCGGCGGCTGACGCGATCTTTCGCCGCCACGCGCTGCTCGAGTGGCTGCTGACGTCCGTTGTGGGGCTGTCCTGGGCGGAGAGTGACGTTGAGGCGGCCCGGATGCAGGGCGCCCTCTCCCCGCGCGTGGAGGCGCGGCTAGACGACCTGCTGGGCCACCCCGAGACGTGTCCGCACGGCAACCCCATCGATGCCGAGACGGCGCGTCGCCGACCTGCGGGCACGCCGCTCTCGGAGCTTGAGTCCGGCTCGCGCGCCACGGTCCTGCGGATCACCGAAGAGGCCGAGGACGACGCCGGGCTGCTGTCGTATCTGGAGGCGCGGGCGCTGACGCCCGGCGCGCACATCACGGTGCTCGCCCGATCGGAGTCGCTGGACTCGCTCACCCTTGAGGGCCCGCGCGGCCGGGCAACGCTTGGGCTGCGTCCGGCGTCGCTGATCCGGGTGGTGCCTGGCGAGGCGGATCCCTCGCTGTTCCACAGGGTGCTGGCGCCGATCCGCGGCTGACGACCGCGGCTGACAGCGCCACGGCGCCCGTTGATGCGCCGCTGACTCAGGGGCGCGTTCGTGCGGTGCGGTTCGCGGCCGGAAGTCGGGGTTCCGCCGCCGAGTCGCGCAGCACGCCCCCTGATCTGATGCAGCGGTGACGCAGTGGGTGGCCGGGGATCGACTGAGACGCCAACACTGCGCCCTCTACAATCGCGCCATGCCTTCCGATCCCACCATCCGCGTCCGCATCGCGCCCAGCCCCACCGGGCCGCTCCACATCGGCACCGCCCGGACCGCGCTGTTCAACTACCTGTTTGCGCGCCACACCGGCGGCACGTTCCTGCTGCGCCTTGAGGACACCGACGTCGCTCGCAGCACCGAGGCCTTTGAGAAGGACATCCTCGAGGGGCTGCACTGGCTGGGCATCACCTGGGACGAGGGGCCGGGCGTCGCCGGGATGGAGGAGGCGGGTCCCTACGCGCCGTACCGTCAGATGCAGCGTCTGCCGAGCTATGCCGCTGCCGCCGAGCAACTGCTCAATGCCGATCTCGCCTATCGCTGCTACTGCACGTCCGACGAGCTTGAGGCGGAGCGTCACGCTCGCGAAGCCGCCAAGCTGGCGCCCGGCTACAGCGGTCGCTGCTCCACGCTGAACTCCGCCGAGCGGGCCGCCCGCGAATCCGAGGGTCGAAGAGGCGCCATCCGCTTCCGCGTCCGTCCCGGCATCGTGGGCTGGAACGACATGATCCGCGACCGCGTGGAGATCGACACGGCCAACCTCGGCGGCGACTTCGTCATCGTCCGCGCAGACGGCAACCCGCTCTACCACTTCACCGTGGTGGTGGACGACATGGCAATGCAGATCAGCCACGTCATCCGCGGCGAGGACCACATCAGCAACACGCCCAAGCACATCCTGCTGTTTGAGGGTCTGGGCTACCCCCTGCCCGTCTTTGGCCACCTGCCGCTCATCCTCAACCCCGACGGGACGAAGATGAGCAAGCGCAAGAGCCAGACCGCGGTGGCCGACTACATCGCCCAGGGCTTCACGCGAGAGGCGCTCGTCAACTACTTTGCGTTCCTTGGCTGGTCGCCCGGGACCGAGGAGGACGTGCTGACGCTTGATGAGATCGCCGAGCGCTTTGAGCTGGACAAGGTCCAGAAGGGCGGCGCCCGGTTCGACCGCGAGCGGCTGGAGTGGCTCAACGGCCAGTGGATCCGGCGGCTGGACGACGAGGACCTTGTGGAGCGGCTGCTGCCGTTTACCGATGCCTCGTTTGCGGCGGGCCAGATTGAGCGCAGGCCAACCGCAGACGAGGTGCGCACCCTGCTGCCGATCGTCCGCGAGCGCATCCACACCCTGGCGGCCCTGCCGGAGACCGCGGGCTTCCTCTGGCGCAACACCGTGGCCGTTGATGCTGCCGCGATTGTGCCGAAGCGCTGGGACGCCGCAACCACGGTTGACGGCCTCACCGCGGCACGCGAACTGCTGGCGGGCCATGACGCCGTGACCTGGGAGGCCGATGAGCTGGAGCCGCCGCTGCGCGCCCTGGTGGAGGCGCGGGGCTGGAAGGCGGGCGACCTGTTTATGGCCATCCGCGTGGCGGTCACCGGCATGACGGCGACGCCCCCGCTGTTTGACGTGCTGGTTGCGCTTGGCCGAGAGCAAACCCTGGGCAGGATCGACGCGGCGCTCGCGCTGCTCGCAAGCGCATGACGTGGTTGCGTACCGCGACAACGCGACGGGTCTGACCGCGGAGCACCTGCGCGGCGGGTTCTTTGAGGGCTGGCCCGCGCCGCCGTCGGCCGAGCGGCACCTGGCGATCCTGCAGGGTTCCGAGGTTGCCATCGTGGCAGTGGATATCGCCAGCGGCCACGTTGTGGGCTTTGTCACCGCGGTTGGTGACGGCGTCCAGAGCGCGTTCATCCCGCTGCTGGAGGTGTTGCCGGCCTGGCGTGGGAGCGGCATCGGGTCTGAGCTGGTGCGGCGCGTGCTGGCGCGGCTTGGGGACCGGTACGCCATCGACCTCGTCTGCGACCCGGAGCTTGTGCCGTTCTACGAGCGTCTCGGCGGTATGGGCGCAACCGCGGTCATGTGGCGCAACCGCGATGCGGCAACTGGTAACCGGCCGTGAACGACGTGTTAACGGGCGCGTCCCATCATGTCCCCCGCATGGCACGAACAATCCTGGTGGTCGAGGACGAGACCACCCTGCGCGAAACACTCATCGATGCCCTTGAGTCTGAGGGTTTTCGAGTTGTGGGGGCCGCCGATGGCCGCGCGGCGCTGGCTGAGTTCCGCGCCGAGGCGCCGGACCTGATCCTCCTTGACGTCATGCTGCCCGAGCTCTCGGGCGTGGAGGTCTGCCGGATCATCCGTGCCGAATCACCGGTCCCGATCATCATGCTCACCGCGCGCGACAGCGAGGTGGACAAGGTTGTGGGCCTGGAGTTGGGCGCAGACGACTATGTCACCAAGCCCTTCAGCTTCCGCGAGCTGACGGCCCGCATCCGCGCGATCTTCCGGCGTGACGAGCGCGCTGTCACCGTGGCCGCGGTTGCTGTCAACGCCGCCGCATCAGCCGCCGCCGCGGAGGCCGCGGTGCCGCCGCCCGTGGAGGTGGGCCGCGTGCTGGTGGACCTCGCGGGCCATCGCGTGACGCGCGACGGGAAGCCGGTGGCGCTCAAGCCCAGGGCGTTTGAGCTGCTGGTGTTCCTGCTCCGCCACCCGGGTCAGGTCTTTACGCGTGACCAGCTGCTTGAGCACGTCTGGGGGTACGAGTACGGCGGGGAGACTCGGACGGTTGACGTCCACGTCCACTGGCTGCGTGCCGAGATTGAGCCGGATGCCGCGGCGCCCGCCTGGCTGCATACGGTCCGCGGCGTGGGCTACGTGTTTCGCCGACCGGACTGAGGCCGGTCTGCGTGGCCCCTTCGCAGCGCGCGACGACCCTGTTGACGTAGCGCCAACGGCCCGCCGAACGCAGGGGACCGTCCGGATTGACCAGGTCAGCCGAGGGGCTCGAGGCGGCCCTCCACAAGGTGGAGCACAACATCCGCGATGGCGAGGAGCACCGGGTCATTTGACGCCAGCACCACCGTCATGCCGTCGGTGTCAACCCGTCGGCGGACCAGCCCCGCAATGGTCTGGCTGGTCTCGTGGTCCAGCTGTGCGGTTGGCTCGTCCGCAAGCAGCAGCCGAGGCATGCCGACAAGGGCCCGGGCAACCGCGACGCGCTGCTGCTCGCCCCCCGACAACTCATCGGGTCGATGGGTGGATCGCCGGCTGAGGCCCACCTCGTCGAGGATGGCCGCAACCCGCGCATCTCGCTCCGCTGAGACAACCCGGCGGAGCCGGAGCGGCACCTCAACGTTCTCCGCCGTGGACAGGATTGGGATGAGGCTTGGCGCCTGGTAGACGTACGCCACGGTGACGCGTCGCAGCTTGCTGAGGCCACCGACGTCGAGCGCGTCAAGGCGGACGCCGTTGATCTCCACGGTGCCGGCCGTGGGCTGGTCAAGGCCGCCAAGGAGGTTTAGCGTTGTTGTCTTGCCTGCGCCGGATCGACCGGTGATGGCGATCACGGCACCGGGTGCGACCGACAGGTTGAGCCCGCGCAGGACGTGGTTCACATTGCCCCCGCCGGCGAAGTCGCGCACGAGCAGCCTTGCCTCGAGGCTGGCGCCGGCCGCCCCGATGCTGCCGGCCGCCCCGATGCTGCCGCTCGCCCGCTGGTCAGCCACGATCATCACCCTGGGCACCCGTGGCGCCAGCATCAGGCCAGACCCCGATGTGGTCCTGCTCAAGGCGGAGCCGCACCCGGCGATCAAGACCAAGTGCGTCCACGTGCGCCTTGGGAAGCTGCAGACGGCCGGACTGGTCCAGCACCGCAAACTCCTCGCTTGTGAGTTCGCCGCCGACGCCATCGCCCAAGCGCCGAAGCGTCTCGCTGCTTGTGCGTCCGTCGCGGATGGCCACGGTTCGCCCAACATGCTCGGCAACAAGGGGATCGTGCGTTACCAGCACGATCGTGGTCCCCAGTTCCCGATTGACACCGCGCAGGGCGTCAAACAACTCGCCCGCGCTTGCGGTGTCGAGTTCGCCGGTTGGCTCGTCAGCGAGAAGCACGCTTGGCCGGTTGGCGAGAGCCACGGCCACCGCCACGCGCTGCTGCTCGCCCCCTGACAGGCGGCCCGGCCGCAGGTTGCGACGCTCAGGCGCAACCCGGACGAGGTCCAGCGCCTCGTGCGCCCGCCGCACGCGGTCCCGCGCCCCGGTCCGGCTCAGGAGCAGCGGCAACTCCACGTTCTCGGCGGCGGTCAGGTAGGGGAGGAGGTTGCGCTCGGCCTGCTGCCACACAAAGCCCACGACGCGGCGCCGATATGCGGTGCGCTCGGCCTCGCGCATGCGTCCGAGGTCATGTCCGGCCACAACGGCGCGTCCGGCGGTGGGGGTGTCGAGCCCGCCGATGATGTTCATCAGCGTGGACTTGCCGCTGCCCGACGCGCCGACGATGGCGACAACCTCGCCCGCCTCCACGCGCAGGTCCAGACCAGACAGGGCCACGACATCCACGTCGGCAACCGTGTAGATCCGGATCAGGCCCTCGCACAGAATGGCGGGTGACCCGGCCGGTGCGCCGTTGGCGCGAGTGGCAGTTTGGTTCATCGCATGACCACCGTACCCGATGCCGTCCACGGGATCACGCCTCGTCCGCGAGGATGCGTGGCGCAAGATCCGCGGTGCGCAGCGTCAGGGCGATGCCGAGCACAGCGGCCAGACCCGAGATGGCGGGTCCGGCCACCGCGAGCGCCACGCCGCCCCATTCGATCGATGGCTGCACCACGACGTCCACCCCGGCAAAACGCGCCAGCCCAAGGTCCGGCAGCGTGACCCATGCGACGCAAAGGCCAAGGGCGACGCCTGCGGCAATCCCCACCGCGACCGTCAGCGCAAGCTCCGCAACGGTGATGCCGAGTGCGCCGCGCGAGGGCATCCCCAAGGCGCGCAACAGCATCGTCTCCCGCGTCCGCAGCGCGATGACCTGTGCGGCGGTGGCGGCAACCACGGCAGCCGCAAAGAGCGACGTCAGCAGGAGCGCCACGAGGAACCCGTCATGCATCGTGCCCACCAGCGGCGTCTGGCGGAGGCTCCGCTCCAGGGCAGCGCGGTCAGCAACCTGCAGCTGTGCTGCGTACGGCGCAACGACGCGGGCCACGGCGTCTGCCGACGATGGCGGTGCGCGCAGCAGCGCGATCGTAAGCGCGAGGGCGGTGCCAGGCATGGCAGCCCGAAGCGCGTCCAGCCCGATGACCACGTCATCGGCGGGCGGCACGCCAGGCAGTTCAGCTGAGATGGCGTACACCACCGCGGGCAGCGGCGTTTGGCCCAGACGCAGGGTCATCAGGCTCCCGAGCGTCAGCCCCGTCCGTCCTGCGAGGTTGCTCCTCACAACAAGGCGGATGGGGGTGGCCTCGGTTGGCGGGGCGGCTGGTGCGGGAACGCCGGCCAGCGCCGCAGACAGCGCGTCTGCCAACTGCGGGTCCACAGCCGTTCCACGGACAACCTGGCCGTACGCCACAGCATCAAGCGCCGCCACCCCCACCGTCTCACCAGCGATGGTGGGACTCGCCAGCGTGCCCGCGGTCTCCGTGCCAAGCGCAACCGGGCCAAGTGCACGGAGTGCCGCCACGTCGAGGCTGCCCGGCAGACCGACGCGCGTCATGCCGGTAATTCGGTAGTCGGCGCCAACCGCGTTTGCGGCAGCACGTTCCTGACTGTCGCTAACCGTTGCAGAGACCGCTGACGAGAACACGCCCGCCGCGACAGCGACAACCAGCACCACCAGGGCAAGGTCGTACCCGCGGGATCCCCGCCAGAGGCCGCGCAGTGCGTGGACCGCGCCAAGCCCTCGGCTCCGAGCGGCCAGTCGTGTCAGGCCGCCCACGACAATCTTGAAGAGGCGCAGGACGACGATGCCGCCGGCGAGGGCAAGCAGGACCGGGACGCCTGCGGTGCCAACGTCCAGACCGGTCCCGGGCACTGCTGCGGCTGGCCGGACGTGGAGGCCCACCGCGCCCAGCACCGCCACCGCAACCACGAAGGCGTCGATGACTCGTCGGCGTGTGGGCGACATCGCAAGCACCCCCCGCGCGCCGCGACCGCCGCTGCCAAACGCCGGGGTGTCCGCAGCAACCACCAGGGCACCGGCGCCCAGCGCAACAGCTGCCGCCGAGACGGCCGCTGCGTCCCATCGAGCCGCCAGCGCCACGAGCGCTGCGAGAGCCCCAAGACAGGACGGGCCAACGACGATGACCGCCGTGGCGACGATTGAAGTCCAGACAAGCCGAATGCGTCCGGAGCCCCGGGCGCGAAGCAGCCGCAGGCTTGGCCGTCTGCGCCGGGCGAGGGCCGCCGCAACGACCGCGAGGATGCCGATGCCAGCCGCCATCGGGCCCAGGATCGACAGGGCAAACGCGGTGCCGGCGGTCTGCCGCTGCAGCCGGAACTCGTCGAGGATGCGGGGAAGATCAGAGGAGAAGCCCGGCACGTCCGAGCCGTGGAAGGGGTTGGCAGCCTGTGTTCGGGCGAGGTCGGTCAGCAGTTGGGCTGTGTCCTCTTTGGCAACCGCCGACGGGTCCACGGGGAAGCGCCAGCGGTACCGCGCCGCCACCCGGGCAGGACCGCCACCATATCCGGCGACAGCGCCGCCGCTGTCGAGCAGCAGCCCGTACGCGTCCGGGGAGAGCAGCGCCACGGCGTGGTAGATCGTCAGCTCCTGCCCGACGCGGTTCGCGGCCGGCTGGTCCATCGACGCATCCGAGAACCAGCGCGGATCAGCCGGGTTGATCACGGTGAAGAGCCCCACCACGCGGATCACGGTGGCGCCAAACCGGCCAGATCCGGGCAGCAGCGCCAACTCGTCACCAAGATGCATGCCGATAACCTCGGCAGTGGTTGCGGAGAGCGCAACCTCGATGACGGTGGCCACCACTGGTTGGCCCTCTGCATCAATAAGGTTCTTGACGGCCGTGGTGGTCCGGTTTCCCGTGGGCATCACGCCTGCAGTGAAGGCGATGCCGTCGGCCGCCGACGGCTGGATCCGAAGGTCCACCCGCGTCACGTTGACCTGGGCGTCAAACGCGAGGTACTCCTGCGAGTCCACCATGTCGATCCGGCTCCCGGCAATCGCCGCGAGCGATCTCGGCAGCGTGGCCTGGAGCGCGTCACCGGCAGCAGCGATCCCGTCCAGCGGGTTGCCGGCGGTCTCGGCGATGACGCCCGATTGCTCAAACTCAAGCCCGCGATGTCCGGCGGGGACGGCGGCCAGCATGTTGGGCAGCGTTGCATCGGCTGATCTCGAGAACCACGCGGGAATGGCCGTCAGCGCAAACGCCGTCGCGAGCGCGGCCGCGGCCACCAGCAGGCCAGGGCCGGGCGCTGCCCGGAGCAGCGCGGCCGGAAGGCTTGCGCCCATGCGCCGCGGGAGTGAGAGCCGCTTCACCGCTCAGCCCCGGGTGCGTCATTGCGAATGGTTGCAGCCAGATCCATGGCGCCAAACCCCCGTGTCCGCGCCAGGCTTGTCACCGCCGCGATCACGACGCCGGCCGCCGCCATCGCGAGGATCGTGTCCCACGGCGCGGTGGCGATGGCCGCAGGGTTTGGCGCCGCTCCGCCGGGCGCCCGGATCATCAACGGGAGGACGCCGATGCCAAGTGAGGCGCCAAGGATCACGCCGCCCGCAAGGCCCACAGCAATCGGGAACGCTTCTTCAATGATGACAAGCAGGACCAGCGCGCGCCGCTCGAGGCCGAGGGCCAGCAGCGCCGCCACCTCGCCCCGCCGTACGCGGCCAGCCGCCCATGATGCGGCGAGGGTTCCCAAGACCGCGAAGGCGAGCGCCGCCGCGGCCACGATGGCCAACGTGCCCAGGATGGCAATCGCGATTGGGTCGTCGAGGCGTGCGCGGGTCTCCGCCATCCGTGAGCGCACATCGTCCAGCCGATAGGCCCCAGTCTCAAGCGCGAGGACGGTGGTCCCGTCTGTCTTGCCGTCGGTGGTGAGCCACCAGGCCGATGGGGGCGGGACGGCGCCCGTGAGGCCATAGGCCGTCAACTGCCAGGTGCCGAGATCCACCACCGCAAAGCCCGCGCCGTCCATGCCGGGAAAGGCCGAAACCGCGGCGCCGACGGCGAGGCGGCGTGTCTGGGTGAGCCCCATCCTGACGGTCAGGGTGTCGCCGATGCCCGCGCTGCCGGCAGCCAGCAGGGCTGTGTCCGCAATTGCGGGGATGGCCCTGCGGCCCAGCGCCGCAAGCTCGTTTGGCCGAAACGCAAGCGTGGTGACGCCCGGGCGCGACACCGGTGCGGACGTTGAGATCTGGCCTGAGCCCGGGCTGCCGGACACGCTGTCGAGGAGTTCCGCCTGGATGCCAAAGGAGGTCCGTGCTACGCCCCAGGCTGCAAGCGCAGGCGCGAGATCGGCCGGGGTCCACGCCGCGTCGCCCGTCACGTCCGCGGTTGTCTCGAGGCTTGTCAGGCGCACGCTCCCGATAAGCGGCGCCCCGCCAGACGGCGTGACGTCCAGTTCCACGGCCACCACCGCAACGGGATCTGCCGGCCCGAGTGCCCGGCCGGCGCTCTGCGATTGGAGCGCCACAACGAAGGTGCTGCTGGAGCCCGCACGCGTCTGCTGCGCACCCTCCGCGCCTGGACCGATGCGGGTTAGCGTCCCGTCTGCCTCCTGCACGACCAGCGCGGCCATCAGTCCCGGACCGCCGGCTTGGATGCTCGTTCCCCCGCCCGTTCCGTCGGCTGGGACCAGCGCCGTGGAGACGGTGACGCGGACGCGCATCGTTCCCGTAGGGAGGGCAACCAGCGGCAGCCCAGGGCGTCCTGCCGCGAGTGCCGCCACGGAGCCTGCGAGGGACCGGGCCGCGGCATCGTCTGCGACCGCGCGCGCCGGCAGCGCGACCCCGCCCGGCACCGCAAGCAGGCGCCCGCTCCGCAACGCTGCCCCCGCATCGAATGCGTCGTGGATCACGGGCGCCGCGCCGGTGACGCCGGGAAGCGCCAGGTACACGCCGCGTGACGGCCACGCCGGAACCGCACCCGCCGACCCTGGCACGGAGCCTGCGATGTCGGCGGCAACCGCAAAGGCCACCTGGTCGCGCTGCGATGCGTCCCATGCCCGGGCGAACTGCACGCAGAACACGGCAAGCCCCGCGGCGGCAACCAGGAGGAGCACCGGCCGTGCATGAGACGCCGAGCGCCGCTCGATGCTGGTTCCGGCGAGTGCACCGGCCGGCGACGGGGTGCGTCGGAGCACGGCAGACACGCCCCGTGCAGCCAGCGGGGTCACCCGCAGCGAAAGGATCGCTCCAGCGATCAGCGCCACGGCCGGCGCCGCAACGTCAAGCGGGCTGAGGCCCAGGCTTCCGGCCTGCGGGGCAGAGCCAAGCTGGCGCAGCCCCAGAGCGGCCACCGCAAGCAGGCCGAGGTCCGCGCCGCTCCGCGAGACGCGTGCGCTGGCCCGCCGCCGGCCCATGGTGCGCCGTAGGCGCGAGACGGGCCCCACCGAGACCGCGATGGGAGCGACAAACCCGGCCACGGCCACGAGCGCGGTGCCGCCGGCGACAAGTGCGAGCGTGCCGCCAAGGTCGCCGAGGGCTGAGAGCGTGGCACCTGCAGTTGTGGGGTCTGCGATGCCGCCAGAAGCCAACAGCACGACAGCCATTCCGGCGGGCAGGCCGATGAGGACCGCGGGGATCGCCAGCGCCACGGCCTCAACAAGCGCAAGGAACACCGCATCCGTACCGGTTGCCCCACGGGCCACCAGCAGGCGCCAACTGGCGCGGCGTCGCTCCACCACGAGCGCCGCCACAAAGACCAGCGCGTACGCGGCCAGCACCAGCAGCTGTCCCGCCGCCACGGCTGAGCTGGTCCCCGCCTGCGCGAGACCATCACCAACGTTGGCGAGCAGCGCGGGCAGTTCTGTGCGGACGGTGATCGCCTGCTCGTGGCCGAGGGTGGCCGCCATGCGGGCGGGGATCGTGGCCGTCGCAGCCGAGAGGCCCGCCATCGCCGCGGGCGTCAGCCGCTCAAACGCAGGGACGGCCGTCCAGGTCATCGTCGCGGACGCGGCCACGGTTCGCGCAAGGAGATCGCTCCGCCCGATGAACAGCGGCCCAATCGTCGTGAAGGGGCCATCCTGACGAATGCCGTCGAGCGCGAGCGCGTCTGCGCCCCAGACCGGGTCCGCTCGGTCACGCAGGGTGATAACCCCGACGATGTGGACCTCGAGGCGTCTGGCGGGATCCATCCTGCTCACGAGCGTCAGCGTGGCCCCGGCCGCGACCCCGAGCTGCGCCGCAGCAGGTGCGGTCACCACGGCCTCAATCCCTGCGCCCGAGCTTGCGGGCCAGGACCCGCTGGCAAGGGACGCGTGATCCGCCAGACCGTCCACAAACGCGAACTTGGTCAGCGGCGGATATTCGCCCGTGTTGCCAGCCAGACCGTAGGACGCAGAGCGGCCCTGCGCGACAACCGTGCCGCTGATTTGTCCGAGCGCCTCGCCAAGGACCGCGCGGACCCGCTGATCCGCAACGTCGATCCCCGCCGTCGGCACGTCAACCGTGACCGAGACCGAGGTTGCAAGCGGGTCAGCGTCCCGGAGCGTCCGGACGGCCCCCTGACGTGCCGCGATCGCCGGGAAGGCCGCCGCGGCAACCAGCACCGTCACCGCAACCACGATCACGAGGAACGCGGTGGCAACGATGGTCCGGTCCGCGCCCATGCGCCGCGCCACCAGACCAGCCCAATGCAAACGCCGCATGCCGTGACGGTACCGCCGCGGAGCCACCGCGGTGGGTCGAGACAACGACCGTCCGCGGCGGAGCGCCTAGTTCTTCGCCAGGATCCTCTCAATCACTTCGGCCGCGTCTTCGGCCGCGTCAATCGTGTTTTCCAGCACCTGGTACAGGTCGCGCAGCTTGATCACCTCAAGCGCGTCAAGCCCGCCGCGGAACAGCGCGCCGATGGCCGCGCGCGACAGCCCGTCGGCGCGGTGCTCCAGATCGTGGACCGTGGCCAGGTGGGGCCCAAGGTCCTTGCCCTTCTCGAGCTTCTGGAGCGCCTCCAGCAGTTGCGCCGCGCAGCCCGAGAGGATGCCCACCATCTGGCGGGCCTCGTCGGTGGGCACTGCGATCCGGTAGATCACAAACGTCTCGGCGGTGGCCTGGATGCCGTCCACGATGTCGTCGAGGTGAACCACCAGCTCGTGGATGTCCTCGCGGTCAAACGGGGTGATGAAGCTGCGCTCGAGACGCGCCATCAGCTCGTCGTCAATCTGGTCGCCGCGCTTCTCGAGCGCCTGGATCTCCACCATGCGCTCGTCGAGCCGGTCGTAGACGGTCACCATTGACTCGAGCGCTCGGGCGGCCGCCAGCAGGTTCTGGCCGTCCTCCACAAACAGGTCGAAGAACTTCTCGTCGCGGGGGATCAGGCGGACCATCGGGAGCCTCCGGGGAACTGGGGCAGGGGAGAAGACTGGGGATTGATGCGGCGGGCACTTACCAGGTTCACCGGATGCCAACCGCGTTGAGGACAACCCAGGAGACGGCGCCCACGGTGGCGGCAGCCGGGATGGTGAGCACCCAGGCAATGAGGATGCGCCGCGCAACGCCCCACTTGACGCCGCGGATGCCGCGCGCCGAGCCAACGCCCATGATGGCGGACGAGATGACGTGTGTGGTGGACACCGGCATGCCGAGGCGGGCGGTGACGAGCAGCACGGTGGCCGCCGTGGCCTCAGCGGCAAAGCCGTGGATGGGCTCAAGCTCCACAACGCGGTGGCCCATGGTGTTCATGATCCGCCAGCCGCCGATGCCGGTGCCAAGCGAGATTGCGGTGGCCGCGATGACGATGACCCACGCGGGCACATCCGTGGTGGGGATGACGCCTGCCGCAAACAGCGCGAGCGTGATGATGCCCATGGTCTTCTGGGCGTCGTTGCTGCCGTGGGCAAACGCCATGTACCCGGCCGAGAACACCTGCAGGCGCTTGAAGATGCGCCCCAGGGGCTTGCGGTCAGCGCCACGGAAGATCCACGTGAGCGCCACCATCAGGACCAGCGCCACGCCGAAGCCCACCAGCGGTGACGACACCAGGGGGACCAGCACCTTGTTGACGATGCCGTCCATCTTGAAGGACCCGGTGCCGGCGGCGATTGCCGTGGAGCCGAGAAGGCCGCCGATCAGCGCGTGGCTGGACGAGCTGGGCAGGCCCAGGAGCCACGTGATCAAGTTCCACGAGATGGCACCCAGCAGCGCCGCGGCGACGATCACCTGGGTGGTGGTGTGCTCGTCAACAAGGCCCTTGCCGATGGTGTTGGCGACGGCCGTGCCTGCAAATGCGCCGATGAAGTTGAACGCGGTGGCCATGAGCAGCGCGTACTGCGGCCGGAGCGCCCGTGTGGCCACAGACGTGGCGATGGCGTTGGCGGTGTCGTGGAAGCCGTTGATGTAGTCAAAGGCAACTGCCAGCGCCACGACGGCGACCAGCAGCAGCGTCACATGTTCGATGAGGGGGCTCCTCCGCTGGGCGGTCAGGTTGCGCCAGACCCCGAGTTTACCCGACGTTAATGGGCCAAGAGAGCCACGGCACCGAGCCCCGCCCGCCCTCCCGGTAGACTTCGCCCATGCGCTTGTCAAACCTCTTCTTCACCACCCTCCGCGATGATCCCAGCGAGGCGGAGATGCCCTCGCATCGCCTGCTGCTGCGGGCGGGCTACGTGCGCCAGCTTGGCGCCGGCATCTACTCGCTGCTGCCGCTTGGCTTCCGCGCCAGCAAGCGCGTGGAGCAGGTGATCCGCGAGGAGCTGGACGCCATCGGCGCCCAGGAGATGGAGATGCCGGTGGTCCACCCGGCGGACCTCTGGCGCGAGACCGGGCGCTATGACGCCATTGGTCCTGAGATGGCCCGCTTCAAGGACCGCGGCGATCGCGACATGGTGCTTGCCATGACCCACGAAGAGGTTGTGGCGGATCTGCTGCGCGACGTGGTGAAGAGCTACCGCCAGCTGCCGTTCATCGTCTACCACTTCCAGACGAAGTTCCGCGACGAGCCCCGAGCCCGCGGCGGCCTGATCCGCGTGCGCGAGTTCGTCATGAAGGACAGCTACAGCTGCGACCGCGATGAGGCGGGTCTGGACGCCGCGTACTGGGCGCACCACCGCGCCTACACCCGGATCTTCGAGCGCCTGGGGCTCAGCGCCATCGCCGTCAGCTCTGACGTGGGCATGATGGGCGGCTCGCTCGCCCACGAGTTCATGTTCCTCAACCCCGCCGGTGAGGACGTGCTGGTGCTGTGCGAGGCGTGTGGCTACGCGGCCAACCGCCAGGTGGCGCCCACCACGCTCGCCGCGCCGCCCGCTGAGGATCTCCTGCCCATTGAGGAGGTCTACACCCCCAACGCCACCACCATCGACAGCCTCGCGGAGTTCTTGGGCGTTCCCACGTCGCGCACCGCCAAGGCGTTCTTCGTGGTCACCGGTGACGGCAAGTTTGTCGTGGCAATCGTCCGCGGCGACTGCGACGTCAACGAGACCAAGCTTGTCAACGCCATCGGGGCGAAGGGCGGTATTCGTCCGGCGCAGATTGAGGAGATCACCAGCCGCGGCATGCAGGCAGGCTATGGGAGCCCCATCGGCGCACGCGACGCGCTGGTCGTGGTGGACTCGCTTGTTGCAGCTTCGGCCAACCTGGTTGCCGGCGCCAACAAGGTGGGGTACCACCTGAAGAACACCAATGTGGGCCGCGACTACACGCCGGACATCACGGCGGACATCGCCAGCGTCAGCGAGGGCGATGCCTGCCCGGACTGCGGCAAGCCCGTGATCCTGCGCAACGGCATCGAGATTGGCAACATCTTCAAGTTGGGCACCAAGTACACCAAGGCTCTGGGCTCCGAGTACTTGGGCGAGGACGGCGAGCGCCACCCCATCGTCATGGGCTCGTACGGCATCGGCATCGGGCGAAACCTCGCCTGCGTCATCGAAGCGCACCATGACGACAAGGGCATCGTGTGGCCGGCCGAAGTTGCGCCGTATCGCGCGCACCTGGTTGCCATCGGCGCCAACAAGGACCCCAAGGTGGTTGAGACCGCGGACGCGCTCCACGCGGCCGCCGCAGCCGCGGGACCCAACTTCGAGATTCTGTACGACGACCGTGACGACTCGCCGGGCGTGAAGTTCACAGACGCCGAGCTCCTGGGCATGCCGTGGATCATCACGGTGAGCCCGCGGTCGCTTGCCGCAGGCGGCGCCGAGGTCACCGAGCGCGCCACGGGTGCCCGCTCCGTCGTGCCCCTGGACGCGGTCACCGCGTTCCTTGAGGGTCGCCAGGCCACGCCGGCCTGACCGCCAACCGCCCGGACGGCCATGGACCTCCCCGCGGTGCTCGCCGTGGCCGGTCTGACGGCCGCGCTTGCGGCAGCCCTGTTCGTCCTCCGTCGGCGCACCGCGGAGCTTGATGCGCTGACCGTCGCGGTGACGCCATCCGGCGTCGTCGCCGCGCTGCCGGCGGCATCGGATCCCGCCGATGACGGCGTCACGGACGACCTGCTGCCGCTGGGCGTGATCCGCTTTGGCACCGACCGCCGGGTGCTGCGCGCCAACGATCGGGCCCACGTGATCCTTGGTGCGGCACCGGGTCGGCTGCTGGGGCGGACGATGATGGAGGCGTTTCTGGATGCGCAGGCCGAGGCCTATGCACTGGGGACGGACGCCATTGCCGCGGAGCCCGTGCTTGAGCTCCGGCTCGGCGATCCTGAGCCCAGCCCGGTGCTGATGCGCGTTGACCGCCGGGTGGCCGCTGGCCCCGTGGTGTTTCTCGAGGACGTAGGCGAGCTGCGCCGGCTGCAGCAGATCCGGCGCGAGTTTGTGGACAACCTCTCGCACGAGCTGCGAACTCCGCTCACCACGGTGAGCCTGCTGGCTGAAACGCTGGCGCGCGAGGCCGCGACCGCCGATGTGCCGGCCAAGATGCGCGACCGGATTGCCAAGATCGAGATCGAGACGGGCCACCTCGTCCAGATGGTGGGTGAGCTGCTTGATCTCGCACGGATTGAAGGCGGCGTCGCCATCCGGCGGGACGACGACGTAGACCTGGGGCAGCTCGCGGTGGCGTCGGTGGAGCGGCTGCGGCTGTTCGCTGAGCGCGGCGGCATCGCGCTGGTGGTGGACGCGGACGCGGATGTGCCCCTTGTGCGCGGCGACGAGGCGCGGCTTGGGCAGGTGCTGGTGAACCTGGTCCACAACGCGGTGAAGTTCAGCTCCGATGGGGGAGAGGTCCGGATCACCGTCCACCTCACTGGCGAGGAGGTCAGGGTGGCCGTCGAGGACCACGGCATCGGCATCTCCAAGGCAGATCGTCCGCGCGTCTTTGAGCGCTTCTACAAAGTTGACCGCGCCCGGGTCCGGGGCGGCGGCACGGGTCTCGGCCTTGCCATCGCGCGCCACGTCATCGCTGGCCACGGCGGCCGCATCGGCGTGGAGTCCGAGGAGGGCAAGGGCTCCACGTTCTGGTTCACCATCCCCGTCACCACCCACGTTTCAACACCGTAGCCCCAATGGCCCATAGCCCCGGAGGTCCGCGTGGACACGCTGCACATCGCCACCCTGAACATCCGCAACATCGCTGACCGCTGGGATGAGCGTCTGCCGCTGTTGCTCGCGGACATGGCCGCGCTCCAGCCGGACCTTATCGGCATGCAGGAGGTGGTCTACGCGCTGCAGCAGGACCGCATCCTTGGCGCCTCGGGTGTGGGCCGCTATGAGTCCGTCCGCTGCTGGGCCGGGCGCCCCGAATATGGCAATGCGCTGCTGGTGAAGGCACCGCTGGCCGCCACGGACGCTGAGCGTCTGGACCTTGACTACCAGCGCTCCGCACTGCGCACCATCGTTGCGCTGCCTGGCGGCTCGCGGCTGGCGTATGTCGTGACGCACCTGCACCACATCCCGGCCCATCCTGAGCTGCGTCTCGCGCAGACCGAGGCGCTCCTGGCCTGGCTGGACGGGACGCCCGCCCACGACGCGATGGTGGTGGTGGGCGACTTCAACGCGCATCCGGGCGAGCCCACGTACGCGCGGATGCAGGCGGCGGGCTTCCGCTCTGCGCTGCTTGAGGCCAACGAGGCCGAACCGGCGGTGACCTGGCCGTCCGGTCTTGTGGCTCCGGGCATGGACACGGACGGCGAGCCCAGCTGCCTTGACTACATCTGGCTGCGCGGCGCCATCCGGGCGAACACGGCGGCTGTGACGTTTGACCGCCCAGCCGTGGGCGACCCCACCATCTACCCATCTGACCACTTCGGCCTCTCCGCCCACGTGACGGTGGGTGCTTGATGGCGGTGGCTGCTCGTTCCCTGCGGCTGGCCCATCGCGGCGACTGGCGGGTTGCCCCAGAGAACACGCTTGCTGCGCTCGCCGGGGCGATGCGCGTGCCAGCCTGTGACGGCGTGGAGTTTGACGTCCGCCTCTCGCGTGACGGCGTGCCGGTGCTCCTCCATGACGACACGCTTGGCCGCGTCCAGCACCGCCCGGAGCGGGTGGAGGCGTTGACGGCGGCCGAGCTTGCCTCCGCCGGCATCCCGACGCTGCACGCTGCGCTCACCTTGCTGGCGCGGGACGCGTGGCTCAACATCGAGCTCAAGGGCGACGACCATGGCGATGCCACGGCTGCGGTCCTGCGGGCGGCCAGGGGCGAGGCGCCGAGGCGCGCCCTGATCTCATCGTTTGAGGTGCCAACGCTCGTTGCGATGGCGGAGCGCCTCCCGGGCTGGACGCGCTGGTTTGCCACCATCGACTGGACGCCCGAGACGCTGCCGCAGGCGATTGAGCTGGGCTGTCGCGGCATCTCGGTGGACTACGCCAAGGTCACGCCGGCGCGGATGGCCGCGGCGCGAGCCGCAGGCGTCGAGGTGGCGGTCTGGACGATCCGCCGCCGGGCCACCTTTGACCGACTCGAGCGGCTCGGAGTGGTTGCGGCCTGCGTTGAGGCGGCGGCGCTTGATGGGGTTGCCGCGTGAGCCGGGCCAACCTGCTTGAGCTATCGGCGGGCGATATTCGGCTGGTCGCCAGCGCTGGTGACGGCGGGCGCCTGACGTCCGTGGTGGTTGGCGGGCGCGAGCTGCTCTGGGCCAACCGCAACGACGGGCTGTACGGCTGGGGCTCGTACCCCATGGTCCCGTGGGCCGGCCGCATCCGCCACGGGCGGTTCGCCTTCCGCGGCCGCGAGTACCAGCTGCCCGTCAACATGCCGCCGCACGCGCTCCACGGCGTGGTCCTGGACCGGCGGTGGACGGTGACGGCGCCAGACTCCATGACGATTGACCTTGACGAGCGCTGGCCGTTCCGCGGCCGGGTCCGCCAGGACTTCGCGCTGAGCGAGGACGGGCTGGCAGTCACGCTGACCGTGGAAGCCGATGAGCCGATGCCCGCGATGGTGGGTTGGCACCCCTGGTTCCGCCGCACGCTGGGCGAGGGCGAGGCGCCGGTGACCCTTGAGTTCACGGCGGACGAGATGCTAGCGAAGGACGCCGAGGGCATCCCCTCGGGCGCCCGCGTGGCCCCATCCGCCGGGCCGTGGGATGACGCGTTCACCGGTGTTCAGCTTGGGCCCACGCTGCGCTGGCCGGGGCTGCGGCTGGAGCTTGGCGCAACGTCCGAGTGGTGGGTTGTCTACTCAGAGCCCGGGCATGCCGTCTGTGTGGAGCCCCAGAGCGGGCCGCCAAATGCGGCGAATACCGGGCCGGACATTGCTGCGCCGGGCGCCCCGCTGGCCCACACGATGGTCTGGCGCTGGAGTCGCAACTAGCTTCGAGTCTCGGGGCGACGGCCACGCGCCAGAGGGGTGAACGGTTGCGCGCTGCGACGTTTCACCCGCGCCACGCACGGTTTGTTGCGCCAGACCGCCCCGCCACCGGACAAACCGTGCATCAGAGGGGTGGATTGTTTCACCACGGAACCGTTCACCCGCCAGAGGGGTGGACGTCACGCCGAGACGCCGTCACGCCGAGACGCCGTCACGCCGCGCGCCGCCGCGCCGCAACGCCGAGACGCCGTCACGCCGAGACGCCGTCACGCCGAGACGCCGTCACGCCGCGCGCCGCAGATCCCTCAGTTCGCGCCGGGCACCAGCTCGGGCGGCAGCAGGAAGCGCAGCGTGCCGCGCCCGATGTCCAGCCGCGGCCCCGCGATGTCCACGCGGGCGATCGCTCCCTTGCGCATCGGGATTGCGCGGGTTCCCAGCAGTGCGCCCAGCAGCTCGGAGAAGTCCGGGTCGTGACCCACGATGCACGGACGCTCTGCGGGCCCTGCCGCGGCCAGAATGTCGGCCACCGCGTCAAGGTCAAGCGGCGAGGCCAGACGCTTGTCAACCGCAACCGGCACGCCCAGCGCCTTCGCCACAATCTCGGCGGTCTGCACAGCGCGGACGCGCGGTGAGGTGATGAACAGGTCCGGCGCCTCGCCGCGGGGCAGCGCCAGCAGAAGCTTCCCCAGCGCGGAAGCCTGACGTCGACCGCGATCGGACAGTGGCCGCTCCGCGTCATCGCCGCGATACTTCGCCGGATCGCCGGCATGGGCGTGGCGGAGCAGGTGCAGCGCGGTCATGGCGTCGCCTCCGCTGATGCGCTCCTCGCGCAGAAACGACCGGACACGCCGGTCAACCGTTGCAAGTGTGGTGCGGAACGCAGCCATCTGCTCGTCGTCCGTTCCGTCAACTGCCGCAGGGTCCGACAGGCTCCAGTGCGCGGTCTTGTGGGCGCCGGGGATCACTGGGCAGGTGTCGCGGGCGTCGTCACAGACGGTGATCACCCAGTCGTACGGCTGATCCAGGACCGAGGTGACTGCCTTGGACGCCAGACCGTCCGTGGGCAGCCCCGCCTCGGAGAGCACGCGCAGCGTGAGCGCGTTCAACCCCTTGGGTGCGGTGCCGGCGGAGAAGGCCTCCACGGCATCGCCGCCTCGGTATCGCAGCAGCACCTCGCCCAGGATGGAGCGGGCGCTGTTGCCGGTGCAGACGAAGAGCACACGCAGGCGCGCCCGCCCAACGGCCGCCGCCTTGCCCTTTGAACCCACTAGTTAAGGTCCTCCACCTGGCCGGACGCCAGAAACACGATGTCCTCGGCGATGTTGGTGACGCGGTCGCCAACGCGCTCAAGGTAGTGCGCGGCAAACAGAATGCGCGTGCCCGGGTCAACGTTGTCGGGGCTTTCGCGCATGAGGTCCAGCACCGAGGCAAAGATGGCGTGGTAGAGGTCGTCCACGTCGTCATCAACCGCGGCGACGGCGCGGGCCTGTGTCTCATCAATGTCCACCAGGGCCCGGACAATGCCCCGGACCTGGTCTGCCACCAGGCCGCCCAGCTTGGGCAGGTTGACGTAGTCCTTGAGCGGCGCGTTCGGTGCAAGCTTGCGGGCCTGCTTGGCAACCGACGACGCGTGGTCGCCCATGCGCTCCAGCTCGTAGGACACGTGGTCCAGCGTGAGCAGGTACCGCAGGTCCCTGGCAACCGGGTTCTGCGTGGCGATGACCAGCGTGATCAGCTCGGACGTCTCGCGCTGGACATCGTTGATGGCACGGTCGCCGGTGATCACGCCAGTGGCGGCCGCGGCGTCGTGGGTGACGAGCGCCTCAATTGCTGCGCGGATCTGGCGCTCGACAAGCGAGCCCATCCGAAGGACGTGGTCTTTCACCTCCGTCAGTTCGCGGTCGTAGGTGCTTCGCGTGGGATGCGGGGCGGTGACGGCCTGGTGCTCGCCGCTGCTGCTGGTGTCAGTCATGGTTGCCTCCTTGGGGACGGTGGGGACGGTGGGGACGGTGGCGACGGTTGGGACGGTTGGATCAGCCAAACCGGCCGGACACGTAGTCCTCGGTCAGCTGGTTGGAGGGGTTGGTGAAGATCTTGGTGGTTGCGTCCATCTCCACGAGGTAGCCGGCGCGGTCGCCGCCCATGTTGAAGAACGCCGTCCGGTCGCTGATGCGCGCGGCCTGCTGCATGTTGTGGGTGACGATGACGATGGTGTAGTTCTTGCGCAGCTCGTTGATCAGCTCCTCGATGCGGAGCGTGGCAACCGGGTCCAGCGCGGACGCTGGCTCATCCATGAGCAAGACCTCAGGCTCCACCGCGAGCGCCCTGGCGATGCAGAGCCGCTGCTGCTGACCGCCAGAGAGCGACGTTCCCGGCTGCTTGAGCTTGTCCTTCACCTCGCCCCACAGGGCGGCAGCGGTCAGACAGCGCTCAACCGTCCCGTCAAGCACGGCCTTCGGGTGGCGGCCAGTGAGGCGAAGGCCGGCCACAACGTTGTCGTAGATCGACATCGTCGGGAACGGGTTTGGCCGCTGGAACACCATGCCCACGATGCGGCGCAGCGCCACCGGGTCCACGTCTGGCCCGTAGAGGTCAATGCCGTCAAGCAGCAGCCGCCCCGTGATCCGCGCTCCGGGGGTGAGCTCGTGCATCCGGTTGAGCGAGCGCAGGAACGTGCTCTTGCCGCAGCCCGACGGGCCGATGATCGCAGTCACCGCGTGCGGCTCGATGGCCATCGAGACGTTGTTCACGGCTCGGAAGTCGCCGTAGTAGGACGAGACCCCGTCAATCACGATGCTGCCGCTGGCCGTGCTGGCCGGAATGGCCGTGCTGGCCGGAATGGCCGCGGCCGCCGGTGTGGCGGCAGGCTCGGCGTTGGGTTGGGCGAGTAGCTCGGTCACGATCGTCCTCAACCAGCCTTGCGGCCCCAGGTGCGGTAGCGCACAACGATGTTCACAACCAGGACAAACACGAGCAGCAGGAACGCCGCTCCCCATGCCTGATGGTTGAGCTCGTCATACGGCTGACGCGCGTTCGCGTAGATGAAGAGTGGAAGGGCGTCCATCGGCTTGTTGAAGTCGCCCACGTTGATGAGGCGGCTGCCGAGTGCCGTAAAGAGGAGCGGCGCAGTCTCGCCCGCGGCCCGTGCCACGGCCAGCATGACGCCTGTCAGGATCCCGGCGAGACCCGTGGGCAGGACCACCTGCAACAGCACCCGCCAGACCGGAACGCCAAGCGCCAGGCCAGCCTCGCGGAGGGTGCCCGGGATCATCTTCAGGATTTCCTC
>CAIXZV010000446.1 GCA_903924005.1 uncultured Chloroflexota bacterium
CGGTGGTCGCCGATGCCCGTGGCGCTGAGCGGCTGGAGGACGAAGAGCTCGTCCACAAATGCGGCGACAAGGTCTGCGAAGGCGGACACAGCTGCTCCGAACGGCGACGGGTGGATTGAGCCGGAGTCTAGCCCCGTCGCGACTACCGGGCAGGCCGCGCATCTGCCATCATCGGCGCCAGCATTCGCCAGCCGTCCGGGGCGGCTCCAGCAGGAAGCGCAGGGAGAGTCGGCATGAAGGGCATCGTCTACGGGATTGCGGCCACCGCCATCGCGTTCATCGTCGTCACGCTGCTGCTGCCCAAGGTGGCCGTGGACAAGGACATCGTCCACCTGCTCCTGCTCGCCGTTGTCTTCGGCATCGCAAACGGGCTCATCAAGCCCGTCATCAAGCTGCTCACCTTCCCGATCAACTTCATGACGATGGGCCTGTTCACCTTTGTCATCAACACCGTGCTGGTGTTGGGCGTGGCATGGGTGGCCACGACGTACCTCAAGATCGGGTTCAGCATTGCGGGGTTCCCAAAAGACGGCATCTCGTTTGACGCGATTGTGATGGCGTTCCTAGCGTCCATCATCATCAGCGTCGTGACCACCGTGATCGGCGTCGCGGTCAAGGACTGACCGTGCGCCGTCTGCTGTTCGCCGCTGCTGCGGTTGCGCTCCTCGTTCTGCCCCTCGCGCCCGCGCTGATTGCGGCTGGGCCGCCGTTCCCCTCGCCGGAGAACGGCCGCCGCGTCTACGACACGGCAGAGGCCCTGACCAAGGCCGTCCGCGACCAGACCGCACTGCAGATCGCCGCGATCGAGGCGCGCACCAGCGCCCAGATCGTGGTGTACACCCAACTCGTCGATGTCCCGCGCTCCACGGACGAGGCCATGTTGGACGCCCAGAAGCTGATGGACCAGTGGGGCGTTGGACGCAAGGGCTTCGACGATGGCCTGGTCATCCTGTTTGACCTCAACAGGAGCGACCCTTGCCACGGACAGGTGCAGCTGTACGCGGGGCCGGGCTATCAGGCGGCTTACCTGTCCAACGACGAGCGCCAGGCGGTCTACGAGAACGACATGCTGCCGCTGCTCAAGGTCTGCGACCTTGACGGGGCACTCACCGCTGCAATGGCCAAGATCGACGCCGCCGCAACCCCTGACCACGCCGCAAAGATCAACGGGGCCCGCCAGCTCAACGCGGTGCTGGGTCTGATCGTTGCGCCCGGGATCCTCATCGTCGTCATCGGCTTTGGCCTTCTGCGCTGGCGTGCCGTGGGCAAGGACCCGGTCTACACCGACGACGCGTCAATCCTGATGCCGGCACCACCGGCTGGCCTCACGCCTGCTGCGGGTGCTGCCGTCCGCGACGGCGGTGTGGGGCGGCGATCGATGACAGCGGCGAGCCTGGACCTCGCGGTCCGCGGTCTGGCCGCTTTCAAGGCCGAAGCGCCTGCTGCGTTCTCCAACAAGCCAGGCCTTGGTATCTACACCGGTCAGGCCGTGACCTCGGATCCCGCCGAGCAGATGCGGATGGACCGAGCCCGGCGGCGGCCGATTGACCCGGCGACTGCCTACTTGCTCTCGGTGATGACGTCCGCGGCCGGATCAACCGCGTATCTGCCGGCGGAAAAGCTCACCGAGATTGGCAGCCACGTGCCCTCGTTCAACAAGAAGCTCGAGACGTACCTGGTGGAGCAGGGCTGGTACCGCACCCGCCCATCGGCCGTTGTGGGGAAGTGGGCCGGATACGGCCTGCTGTTCATCGTCGCTGGCATTGTCGTTGCGATCCTCGGCATCAACCTTCCCTCGAGCGGCATCCTGCTCGACGGGATCGCCCTCGGCATCGCCGGCGTCGCCACGATGGCGATCGGCTCCGCGATGCCCGCCCGCACCCAGGACGGCGCGGTCGTGCGCGCAATGCTCGAGGCCTATCGGCGCACGCTCGAGAAGACGATGGCGCAGGCGCGCTCGATGGGCGATGTCGCCACGCAGGCGGCGATCCCCCTGATCGAGTCCCCGGATGACGCGGTGGCCTGGGGCACGGCGCTTGGGCTGCAGGACGAGGTCCAGGGCGTCCTTGACCGCGCCACACAGGACGCGACCCCCGACAGCATCAGCCGGCCATATGTCCCCTCTTGGTACATCGCGTCCCACTCGAGCGCGTGGGGCGGTGGAGGCGGCCAGCACGGCATCGCCCCAGGGCTCATGAGCTCGTCCCCCATCCCCGACTTCGGCGGGATGATGTCGGCGCTCGGCACCATCGGCACACCGCCGTCCTCGTCGGGCTCCGGCGGTGGTGGCGGCGGCGGGTTTGGCGGCGGCGGCTCCGGCGGTGGCGGGGGCGGCGCGGGCGGCGGCTTCTAGGCTTTTTGCCTTCTGGCGGCGGTCACACGGGCCGGGCGGGCTCCCTCCGGTAGACTTGTGGCATGGGAGCCACTGACACCATGGAGATCTTCTTCGAGCACCTCAACGGAGGGGACGTCGCCAGCGCTGTTGCGCTGATGGACGACCGCTGCGAGATGCGCATTCACGTCGGCGAGAACTCGCGGACGCTGCGCGGGATTGAGCAGGTGGGGGGCTGGTTCCTGCGCGCCGACAAGGGCCTCAAGATGGTCCCGGGCGATGTCCGAGACTTGGGCAATACCTGGCAGGCAGACCTCGTCGTGGTCCGCCCGGGTGCCCCGAGCCAGTTCCTAGACGCTCAGTTCCGCGTCGAGGCGGGCAAGATCACCTCGATCAACCTCGCGCCTCGCTAGGCCTCGCTGCGCTGCGCTTGGCCGCGCTAGACGCCGGCGCGCCAGTCAGGGAGCGGCCGACTCCGACGCCCCAGGGACGCCGGACACCTCGGTTGCAAGAGGTGCCGGGATCACCAACTGGTCGCCGATCTTGATCTTGTTCGCATTCTTGATTTGCGGGTTTGCGGCCATCAACTGGTCCACCGTGATGCCAAACTTCGCGGCGATCCTCGTGGCCGTGTCACCCTTCGCCACCGTGTAGACAGTGGGCGTGGGCCCGGGCGGCAGCGTTGGCAGGGGCGTTGGCGTCGGGGCAACCGTCTCGATGGGGGTGGGCGATGCCGAGCTAGTGTTCTTGCCGCCGATACCAAGCAGCATCGGGGCGATGAAGAAGAGGACCAAGGCCGCGACCACCAGGGCGATGGCACCCACGGCAACCGGTGGCACGCCTGCAAAGGACGGGATCCCAACGCGCGTCCGCAGGCTCGGATAGGCCTCAAACCTGCGCGGCTGCTCCCATGCCGGGCCAAAGAGTTCGGCGGCTGTGCGCGGCTCATGAGCGTCCCGGGACGTGAGGGGCTCGACACCCTGCCACTCGGCAGCGTGCTGGCCGGCAGGATCGATGGGCTGCCGGACCAGCGGCTCTCGTCGCACCGGCATGCCTGCGGCAACGCCAGGCCCCACAGGCGGACCGCCAGCGAGCCCGGAGCGAGCCGCATCCACGCGGGACCCGTCTGGGCGGGCGCGATCTGGCTGATAGGCACCAGCAGGGCGCGCTGCGGGGCTGGCGGCTGGGCCCGCAGGGTCTGGGCCAGTAAGACGATCGAGGTCGCTCCCCGCGAGGCCACGGGACGGGTTCGCCCGCAGATCGCGCGCTGACGGGGAGGCATCACCGAGTTGCGGCCCGCGGTTCCATCCAGGGATGGCGGTGGACGACGTGGGTGCGCGGACGGCGCGAGCATCGTCTTCATCGGCAACCCACGGCGGCGGCGCGGCCCAGTCACGCGGAACGGGGCGGCGGCCTCGCTCCACCGGGGTCATCGACTGGTAGCCGCGTCCGTCAGCAGTGACGGCCCGGTCGGCCGGACGACTAGTCCAGGCGGTCATGCCCGGACCGTCAGCGATTTGGGCGCCCGCGGCACCGGCCGCGGCACCGGTCACGGCACCGGTCACGGCACCGGTCACGGCACCGGTCACGGCACCGGTCACGGCACCGGTCACGGCACCGGTCACGGCACC
>CAIXZV010000447.1 GCA_903924005.1 uncultured Chloroflexota bacterium
CCACCGCGGGCGTCACACCCTGGTCGACGTTGATGTTGCCCATGTGAAGGTCCCGGTTGTGGCCGGCCATCTCTACTGAGCCAACAAGCGTCTTGGTCTTGAACCAGATCCGGGCGATGAGCGATCCGATCGCCGACGCATAGCCGGGATCGTTTGTCGCGGCCACCTTCTCAATGATGTCCCCGCCGACCGTGCTGGGCGCGAACTCGGTCACCATGAGCGCCTGTGCGCCATCCACGTTCTCCAGCAGCGGCGCGAGGAGGCGGGGCGTGATCCCGTCGGGTCCGAGTTTGGTGTAGATCCCCGCCTCGGCGCTGGCGATGGCGCCTTTGAGCACAACGAGGTTGACCTGTCCGCCGCTGTCGAGGTTGACCGTGAGCTGTGCGGCCACCTTGTTCTTGCCCGGTGAGAACAGCTTCGAGTTCACGCTGGTGACGTTCCCCGACTGCCCGGCGAGATCGGTTGCGGCCTTGACCGCCGTCCGGAGCGCGGTCAGGAACCTCGCGCTCGACAGCTCCGTGTAGAACGCCGGTGTGACGTTGTTGTTCGCCGCCCGCGCCCGGGACAACAGCGACGCGGCCTCCTCGGGCGTGTAGAGGCTCTTGATCGTCGGATCCTGCAGCGCCTTCGCAAGCCGCTCCGAGCCCAGAACGGCCTCGAGCAGATACGGCTGGCGGCTCTGCATCATCGCGTCATAGGCCACGCGCTCAGGCGTGCCCTCGGCCGGCGGCGGGACGGCTCCCTGCTGGATCTTTGCCGCGTTGTCGGCTCCCTTGTAGACCGTCTCATCGGCGCCGGATGCGCGGACCGGCTTGGCCGGCGCCCCGTTGGCGCTTGCCGCGACCGGTGGCTCAACGGCGACCGACATGCTCTTTGGGCGGTTGATGTCCAAGGCGTTGGTGACGGCCGAGCCGACGCGCTGCCAAGCCTGATACTCGGCCGAGTTGTAGCCATACCGGCCTGACCCCTTGAACACGGTGACGAACGGCGAGTCCGTCGAGGCGAGCATCTTCCGGACGATGTCCTGCTCAAACGGCGGCATGTCGTTGTAGCCAAGCTGCTCCACAACCGTTCTTGCCAGGGTTTGCTGAGGGCCCGGTGGCAGCTTCCCGATGACGGCCTCGAGAGCGGGGTCAAGCACGGGTGGCGCGACCACCGCGGGCTCAGCGATGGTCTCGCCCATCGGCGCCGTGATTGCGCCCTGTTCCTCAAACGACAGCCCGTTGGCAATCCCGGTGGGCTCGATGGTGGCGACGTCGATGGTCTTGGGCGGCGTGACGCGCAGCGCGGCCGCGTTCCACGCCTTGTAGCCGCGATACACCAGGAACGGGCCGTCAACGGCGCCCTTGACGGCGAAGATCGCGTTCACCGCCATGCCGCAGACGCCGGCCGTCTTGGCGGTCATGTCCATCGATGTCCACTGGGCGGCCAGGTCCTTCGCGCTCAGGTACGTCACCGAGGTGCCGAAGCCCAGGAAGATGACGCCGCCAATGGCCCCGGCAACCGGCGAGAGGAAGGTCGCCGCTTCGCTGGCCCCGATGACAATGAACGCCTCCGGCAGGCTCTTGACGAGGCCGATGCCGCACTCCGTGAGACCCACGATGGCGTCCCTGGTGGAGACCTGGTGGCCGCGGGCCGCGACGGTGGTTCCCATGGCGCGCACCGCGATCTCCAGCCGGTCCAGGGGAGACAGCTTTGGGTCAAATGCGCCAATCGTCGTCCCGTCGGGCCAACGGCCCTCGGCCGCGGTCACCTGGTCGATGGCGGCCGAGATGAGCGTGAGGTTGGCCATGACCAAGTCGAAGTCTCGGCCGGCGGCCTGCCACAGCGCAGAGAAGGTGCCGCCGCGCAAGCCGAGGGCAAGCATCTGGTAGCGGTCCGTCTGGGCCTGGGCGCCGGCGCGCGCATCCACGCACGGGATCCCGCCCGGGTAGGAGCGGGTAGAGGTGAGCTGGACCAACTGTTCAAGCGGTCTTGCGCCCGTCATCGTCTGCACGCACTGCATGACCACCTTGAGCTCGGTCCGCTCCAGCGGTCCGGTTATTGCCGCGGCTCGCAGCACCGGCCCCGTGAGCCCGCCGAGGTCCTTTGACGCCGCGGTGGCAATACGCCCGTAGTCGTCCAGCTCAAAGTCTGTCGCAGGTCCAATGAGATCCACTGCGGCGGCCTTGGCGGCGAGCCCCTTGGCGTGGGCTGCCACCCACGTGCCGTAATCTGCCGCTTGGCCACGGGCAGTCGCCGCCAGCCACGACAGCGTGGGGTTGGCGGTCACCCCGTCGTCGATCAGCGTGCCCAAGAACGTCGCGTCGTAGGCGCCGCCCGCCCAGTACTTGGGGGTGTACTCGGGCCAGTGGCGGCGCGGGTCGAGAGCGAAGTCATTCAGGCAGGCCACGGTCTCGCGCAACGAGTCCGGCATCAGCGACGTCCGGAGCAGCAGGTCCTGCACGCTGAAGATGCCCACCCCGTCGTAGTTGCAGGACAGCAGGGCTTCAACCGCCAAGAGTTGGCGCTCGTAGGTCCACCGCTTGACGGCTCGGTTGAGGGTCATGAGCGAGGCGAAGGCCTCATCCGCCGCCGCCACCGACAGGTCTGCCTCGAGATACGTCGCCTCAAAGGTCAGCCACTCGCGCTCGAAGGCGATGGTGCCGGGCGACGCGAGCGACGCCGTCTGGATGGCGGTGGTGCCCGAGTCCACAACCGAGACCGTTGGCGTGTAGGCCTCTCCGGAACCCAAGAAGGTGCCGGTGATCTGGACCACGGCTGCGCTCTTGTCCGATACGGCCGTTGCGCACGACGGCGCTCCGGGTGTGCCAGCAAGCTTGTCGAGGCTGATCAGCCGGTAGACGGTGGCGGTCCGGCTGCCGTAGGAGAGTTCCCAGTTGGTGACGTTCTCGGCCCGGCGAAGCGGCAGGCTGGCCGCGAGCGAGTCGATGGTTTGTGCCGCGAGCACCAGCTGCGCGTCATCCCACGACGAGCAGCCGTCGAGGACCGTCGGGGCGACCTCGAGGCCCGCGAAGCACTTGCCAGGTCCGCCGGCAAGGACCGTTGTGGCGGGGATCGTCGTCGCCGAGTTGGGCGGCAGCATGATCGACGCCTTCCCGCACGTGACCGTGTTGGGCAGGGCGGTGTTGTTGGTGACCACCCAGTGCTCGTTTGGCCCCATGAAGTGCACGGCTTCGCTGGTCACGTCGAGCGACGCCGCGCGCGAGTTGGGGTCCTGCGTCCGCAGCCGGGTGTTCTGGACCAGCAGGATGAGGCTGATCGAGCGCGACTCGGGGGTCCCGCCGGGACCCTTCGCCTCCACGGTCACCGCGCCGCCAACCGTCTGACCCGAGATGTTGCCGTCCTTCTCTGTGATGTCCTTGGCGCGCAGGTCCACCACGATCTTGGCAAACCGGTACCCATTGCTGGTGACCACGTCCTGGCTCTTCACGTATTGCGCCAGTTCGCCCTCCACCGGCGTGACCGTGCCGGCCGCGCCGAGCGCCACGTAGAACGCGGCCGCGGGCACCAGTTGCGACACGGACTCCACTACCCGATACGTGTCTGAGGTCTCGCCGGGCTTTGTGGTGTTGAGCGTGTACGACTGCTGGCCGGTGCGGGCGCCGTCGCCGCCGCGGTAGAGGAACCGCAGGTCAGAGACCTTTGCGAACGTGTTGAACGGGACATCCAGCGCCGTGGCCGCCGAACCCGTGGTGCTGCCGCCGGGGAACATCGGGTACATCGGCTGATAGGCGGTGGTTGCGCCATCTGTGGTGTTCATCTCCACCACCGGGACCGGCGGCGGGGCGGAGAGCACCTTGGTTCCCACCCAGCTGCCGCCCGACGGCGTGAACGCCATCACGCCCTCTGGGCGCAGGTCCACCACCCGCGGCTGGTCGTTCTCAAGGATGGTCAGCACCCAGTCAGGCGCAACTCCAACCTGCATGCCCGTGGACGAGACGCCCCAGACCGCGGGGTGGGTGTCCACGAGGATGGGGTACGTGGCGCCCAGCAGCATGCTGATGTCGGCCGTGGTGGCGCCGCCGATGACGACGTTGTCGGCGCCCAGCCGGGCCACGACCGGGTAGCCCTTGGAGCTCTCCGCGGCGGCGACGGAGCCCGCCACGTCTCTTGGCAGATCGGTGGGGTTCTCGCGGAACGCGACGCCCGCGGCGATCAGCCAGGCCTTCGCGGCGTCGCACGCCGGGCAGGACGGCTCCGTGAAGAGCGCCACCGAGTCATAGCTGACCTTCTGGGCCGGGAAGACCTCGTAGTAGACGTTGTAGCTGGTGGGGCTGTTGGTGCCCGGCTGCACCACGCCAACGCGGAACGAGGTATGGACGTTGCCCGCGCTGTCCACGGCGGCAGACAGGTAGTTGTAGGCGGACGGGCCGTAGGCGGCACCGGCGATGCCCCCGTAGATGCCCGGTGGCGGCGAGCCCAGCAGCACCACCTTGCCGTTGTCCAAGCGGTAGACCCAGCCGCGGCTGTGGTCCAGCACGTAGAGCGTGCCGTCCTTGCCGATGGCGAGCGACTCCGCCCGGGTTCGGCCGCTCGGCGCGTCCGGGCCGAGGTTGTACGTCGATTGCTGCGTGGGGAGCCCGCCATTGTGGGCGACGTAGACCACACCGTTGTTGGTGTTGCCGTCCATCGCGAGGAAGTAGTCGCTGTCCTTGAAGGAGCCCTCGTAGGTCATCGCGAGCGGGTCCGCGCTGATTGACGCCTCGCTGCCCGTTGCGGTGCTGAAGACCGCGGTGTCCGACGTCCTGACGACGTTGTAGGTGGCGAGGTCCTGCTGGCTGATGCCCCAGCGAGCCATCACCACATCCGACGGAACCCGCGAGTACGTCCCTGTGGTGACGTTGGTGAACGGCGTGCCCCAATAGCGCGACGGGTGCTCAATCCCGATGCACTGCGGGCCGGTGTCGTCGGGGCGGCAGTACTTGTCCGGCAGGTTGTCCCAGATGACCACGATGTCTTGGGGCTGGTCGTTGACGATCTTGGTGGTGTAGACGGAGATGCCGCCATCCGCGCGCGGAACCATCGCGTCCACGTAGGTCTGCTCGTAGTGCCACTGGTGGTACGAGACCCGCAGCCAATGGTTCGTGACCGGGCCGGGATCGCCACCGGACCACCGGCCGTCGTTGAACTGGTTGCTGGTCCAGGTCTTGGCGGTGTACGTGTCAGCCCAGGACTTGAGCACGGTCCACGTCTTCCCGTCATCAGTGGACTTGGCAATGCCGGTGGTGTTGATCCCCTTGGTCTCTGCCGCAAGCCAGCGGTCGTAGAAGAACGAGCTGTCGTACCCCGTGGGCTTGTCGAAGTTCACCGTGACGCTGCCGCCGTTGACAAACGACACGTAATCGGCGCCGTCCTTGTCGCGGACGTAGCCGGTGATGTCGAAGCTGCCGTCCGGGTGCCCGGCGGGGCCGAGCTGGCCGAGAATGCTCGCGGGCCTGACCCACTGGTACGAGCCGACGTTGCCTGAGCCACCTGTGTCGAGCTTCTTGCTGAGGCTGGTTGGGGCGCCTGCCGCCACCGCCACAACGTGGCTGAACGGCGTGTAGCCATCGGCGCTAATCCTGACGAAGTACGTCCCCGCGGGCACGGGCAGGTCCAGCGGCGTCACCCCCGAGTCAATGCCGTTGACGCTGACCGTGGCGCCCACCGGGTCCGATTCGACGTGCAGGCTGCCGGTATCCGCGGCACCGCGCAGCGCGCTCATCGCCACCTGCATGCCGGCCACCACATCGGCGTAGCTGCCCGCAGTTGGGCACGAGGTCATCACCGCGCCCGTTGGGCCACTCGTGACGGTGCATGCGCCCGGGCCGGCATTCGCCGCTCCAGGCGTGGGCGCGCGTGTGGCGGCTCCGCTGGGCGACGAGACGTCTTGCGTGGCTGCCGCAGGCGAGGCCATTGGCAGGCTGACTCCAAACGCTGCCTCGGTCACCAGCAGGAACTGCGCGGCCAGCACGAGGAGGCGGCGGATCATTGGCCCGCTCCCGCCGAGGCCTGCGCCTGCACGTCGGCCTGGATCTGCGCCTCGTATGTGGATGCAGATCCAACAAGGTGGAGGCCGACGCCAGCCGCAAACGCACCGGCGAGCTGCGCCGGGTCGAGGTCATTGCTCGTGTCCGTGACAAAGATCACGAGGTAGGTGCGCAGCCGATCTGCTGTGGCGTCCTTGTACGCCAGCGGGTCCACGTTGCCGATGTTTGCGCGGAGGTCGGTGAGCCAGCCCTGCTCGGCGGTGGTCAGGTTGGCGGGGTCGGCCACCAGCAGGACGGTGTCCGTCACGGGCGGCGTCGGGAGGAGGCGGTTGAGGAGCTGCGTGACCTGCTGCGCGGTCATGCTTGCCTCAGGCGCGACGGTGGGCGCGGGTTCGGGCGAAGGCGGCGCGACCGACGCACCTGCCGATGGCGCAGACGTGTGGCTTGGCCCCACCGGCACAAGCCGGCTGCCGTTGATGTTGAGCACCACGACCATCACCACGACGAGGACAGCAGCCCCGCCGGCGATCCCTGCCCTGACGCCTACTGGGGTTGCGGCCCAGCGTGGGCCAAGCACGGCGATGAGCTTTCGGAACGCTTGGGCAATACCGCGGGCGCTGGTCTTGGCAAGCGGCACGAGGCCGTCCCGAACCAGCGCAGCGGCGAACCGGCCGGATGAACGGCCGAGCGCCTCAAGCTGCAGCAGCAGGGCATGCGGTCTTGGGGCTGGGCCTGATGCCGGGGCAGGGACAGCCGCCGGCGCTGACCACAACGCGGTTGGCGCAGCATCGTCGATGAGCGGCGGGACGGGCGGCGGGACGGGCGCCGCGATCTGGGCCTGCGCCTCCTGCTGTGCGGCCAGCGGCTTGCGCTTGCGGCGTGCGGGCGCGGGCGCGGCAGGACGACCCTTGCCGTCGTCCGGCGTTTCGCCGCTGGGCCTGCCCTCGTCCCCGACGCTCACGTACCGTCTGCTCCCCACAGAACACGTGCCGTACCGGTGCAGCCATCGCGGCTGCCCGGAAGTGGATGATCCTACAAAAGCGGCACGAGCGCTGGTCGCCGGGAGCGCGTATCAGCCGGAGCCCGCGCCGAGCTCGTCAGCCTCGGTGTCCGCCTCGGCAAGCACCGCGTCGCGACGCGAGACCGGGGTCATCCCCTCCCACGAGTCGCCCACCTTGACCTCGACCGAATTGTTGGACATCCAACCCCAACCCGGGCTATCTGGGTTATAGGAGTTGCGC
>CAIXZV010000448.1 GCA_903924005.1 uncultured Chloroflexota bacterium
GATCTGTCCATGTTGTGCCTTGAGGCGTCTTCGTGGCCTTCGACCTCACGACCGTGGCACCCGGCCACAGCGGGAGCGTCTCCGGCGCGCCCCCCGACAGCTTGCCGCTGACCGCCGCCCCAGGCGCAGCCACCTTCGCCTCGATGGTGACCTTGTTGATCTTGGGCTTGGGAGCCATCGCCTGCTGGACCTGCGAACAGCCGGTCATCGCCGCCCCCAGAGCGACCAACAGCGTGAGCGTCGGGATAGTGCGACCGTGCATGACTTGGCTCCGTTCCAAAATCACGTTGAGACCGCTGGCGCGATCCGGCTCCGTTGTTCCCTCTGCCACGAATCAGCGAAGGAAAGATGGCGGAAGCGTGTGCGAATCGAACACACCCGGGACGCTCTTCACGCCCCACGCTGGTTTTGAAGACCAGGGGCCCCACCAGGAACCATCCGCCTCCATCGGCGCATTGTCCTAACACCGGGTGGTAGTGTCAAACGACGGACGGTGACGGGGCGCTGTAGCGGGAGGAGCTGCTGCTGGCCGCGCGCCACATCCGGCCGCGACCGTACGGACAGCTCGCACGCGCACGCACCATCGCGAGCGCGCCACATGGTTCATGAGAGAACTCACAGCCACCTCTCACGGTACACGGACGCTCACTGCGGACAATCGGCCCATGAGAAACCTGTGGAACCAACCCAAGAACCCGCTGCGCCGGTTCTCCCCCGCAGCCCTAGTCATCGCTGCCGTGGTGCTGATCGCCGTGGCCGGAGTCGCCTTCGTTGCGGTAGCCCAAGCCACCGACCAGGCGTCGTTTTGTGGCGGCGCCTGCCACGAGATGGGGCCCTACCACGAGTCGTGGGCTGTAGGACCGCACAAGAACATCGCCTGCGTCGAGTGTCACGTCGATGCAGGGGAAGCGGCTCGCCTTCAACACAAGATCGTCGCTATGCAGGAGCTTATGGCGCACTTCGTGGGCAAGACCACGTTCCCGCTCGCCACGCCGCCCGACGTCCCCAACGAGCGCTGCCTACGCTGCCACGAGACCGTGGTGGTCAACCAGGTCGGCTTCTCCCATGCGCAGCACGCCAAACGCGGCCCCTGCGTAAAATGCCACTCTGACGCCGGCCACAACGTCCAGGCCACGGCCCTGCGCACCGCCGGCATCTACAACGTCTCCTATCGCCATGCCGCAGAGCCCACTACCACCGCCTCGGTCGGGGGCGGCCAGGCCAATCTCCCAGGTCATCTGGACGTTCCCTGCTCGCGTTGCCACAACATGGCGGCTACGCCTTGCTCGGCGTGTCACACCCCGGGCAAGAATCACCAGAACCGATCCACCGACTGTGCCACGTGCCACGCACCCGGCGCCACGTTCGTATTCACCCACTCCGCTCGCACCGACTGCGGTGCGTGCCATAAGCCGACGGCCGCCAAGCACGTTTGGACGTCGACCTGCACCGAATGCCATCTGAGCGGGCCGGGTGTCAACTGGGCGTTCACGCATCCCACAAACAACAGCTGCGGCACTTGCCACAAGCCGACGGCCGCCAAGCACGTTTGGACGGGAGCGTGCACGGACTGTCACAGGGCCGGCCCCGGCAAGAGCTTCGCCGTCACACACCCGGACAAAACCGCGTGCGCCGACTGCCACGCTCGCCCCGCAAACCACCGCAGCGGCTCATGCGCTACGTGCCACAAGAACCCC
>CAIXZV010000449.1 GCA_903924005.1 uncultured Chloroflexota bacterium
CCCCCCCGGGTTTTGGCCCGGGGGGTGGGGGGGGGGGGGGGGGGGGTGGGGGGCGGGCTGGTCGGTCACGAGGCGGGTCCTCCAGGTGCGGGACGTTCCGTCATTGCAAGACCGGTCGCTTGCGTGAGGCGTCCGGGTCGCGGGCCCAGCTCCGTGAGGAACGGGGCCCGCGAGCGTGAGGTAGATGGGCCTTCCGCTGGCAGCGGTCAAGCCGCCGGCGTCAGGCGGAGATCACCACGGTGCCGGCAAGCTTGTCGTGCCAGCCCTGGTGCTTGCCGTCAAACAGGATCCAGAGGAAGCCCAGGTACAGGACCACCCCGCTGATCAAGTAGCCGAACAGCCGGCCGATCCCCTGGCCCATCGTGACCTGGCCGCCATCGGCGGCGCGGACGACGCGCAGGCCCAGCATCTTGTACGCCGGCGTCTGCCCGCCATGGGACCAGAACCACGGCTTCCACATCACGCCAACAACGATGATCACCAGGATCAGGACGAGGCTGAGCGGGCCGGCCGTGTCGCTTGACATGCCCACGACGACCCCGCTGATGATTGAGAACGGGATGCCGATCACGATGCCCATGATGAAGCTGTCCACGAAGTACGCGATCAGGCGGCCAAAGCGGCTGCCATAGCTCACGCCCGGTGCTGGGCCGTTCTGGACAGGGGGCTGCCAGCCATACGGCGGCGGCTGCTGGTACATCGTGATCTACCTCCCACGTGACGCTGGTTGGGCTCGCCGAGACCAAGAGTCAGGCGGCCGGCGCCGCGCCAATCGTAGCCGCCCCGACGTACCGCTGGAGCACCTCTGGCACCGCGAACGAGCCGTCCGGCCGCTGGTACTGCTCCATGATGGCGGCCACGATGCGCGGCAGCGCGAGGCCAGACCCGTTGAGGGTGTGGACAAGCTCCGGCTTGGCCCCGGCCTCAGGGCGATAGCGGATGGCCATGCGCCGCGCCTGGTAGTCACCAAAGTTGGAGCAGGAGCTCACCTCAAGCCAGCGCTCCACGCCCGGCGCCCAGACCTCAATGTCGTACTTCTTGCGCTGGACAAAGCCCATGTCGCCGGTGCTCATGAGGAGCACGCGGTACGGCAGGCCAAGCCGCTGGAGCAGCACCTCAGCGCGGCCGGTCATCCACTCAAGCGCCGCGGGGCTGTCGTCGGGCTTCTCAAAGAGGACCATCTCCACCTTGTCAAACTGGTGGACGCGCAGGATCCCGCGCGTGTCCTTGCCCGCCGCACCCGCCTCGCGCCGGAAGCAGGGGCTATACGCGGCGTATCGAACCGGCAGCTGCGAGACCTCGAAGATCTCGTCGCGGTGGAGGTTGGTCACCGGCACCTCGGCCGTGGGGACCAGGTACAGCTCGTCGCGCGTGGCGACGTACATCTGGTCTTCCTTGTCTGGGATCTGCCCGGTGCCGCGCGCGGAGGCAGCGTTCACCACGGCGGGCGGCCAGACCTCGGTAAACCCGTGCTCCTCGGTGTGCACGTCCAGGAACCACGAGATCAGGGAGCGCTGCAGCCGGGACCCGGCGCCCTTGTACACGGGGAAGCCGGAGCCTGCGATCTTGGCGCCGCGCGGGTTGTCGATGATGTCCAGCGCCTCGCCAATCTCCCAATGGGGCTTGCGCTCCCACGTGGTGCCGTCGGCCTCCGTGACGACGCGCGAGAGGTTGGTCCCCCACGTGCGGACCGTGACGTTGGCCTCCTCGCCGCCCACGGGAACTTCCGGGTCAGCCGGGTTGGGGATGCGGAGGAGCAGCTCCTCAAGCTCGGTCTCGGCGGTGGCCAGCTCCGCGTCAATCTCGTCAATGCGCAGACCGGCCGCGGTGGAGGACGCCTTGAGGGCGGCAACCTCGGGCCCGTTGGGCGCGGCGCCGCCGCGGATGGCCTCGCCAACCTGCTTGCTTGCAACGTTGCGCTGTGCCTTGAGCGCGTCCGACTCGGCTTGAAGGCGGCGTCGGCGCGCGTCGGCATCGATGGCCCGGTCTACCAGAGACGGGTCTTCTCGCTTGTCGATTGCGCCCTGCCGGATGCGCTCCGGCTCGTCGCGGAGCCGCTGGACGCCAACGCTCATGCGGGGGGGCCTCCTGCCTCTGTCCTGGGACGCCGGGGTGGCGGAGTTAGGCGGCCGTCGCGCCGGCGGCGTGCAGACGCTCAACCACGAAGTCATGGTCCAGCCCGGCCAGCAGCCAGCCCGCGCGGGGCCCGCTGGCGCGGCCGATAAACGCGAGGTACAGCGCGTTAAACGCGGCCTTTGCGTCAAGCCCGTGGTCTGCCGCGACCGCGAAGATTGCCGTCTGCCAGGTGTCCCCGGTGGCGGGCGTCTCCGCGCTACCAGCCGGCGCCGCAGCCGCAAGCGCCGCGAGGAACGCACGCTGGTTGTCCGCCAGAGCGGCGACCTCGGCGGGGATGCCGTCGCGGTGGATCGTGAGCAGGGCCTTCTCTGGCGCATACGCCGCAAGCCAGCGGCGGACCGCGGCCAGCCGCGTCTCAAGCTCCGTGGTCTCGGCCGGCGTCAGGGGGGCACCCTTCTCGGCGCCGGCCTTGGCGGCAGCGTCCACGCCCGGGATCTGGGCAAGCAGCGCAAGGTGGCCAAAGGGCGGGCGGAACGCGCCGGCGGCGGCCTGGATGTCAGCATCGGCGTCAAGCAGCGAGAAGCGGAAGATGTTCTCGTGACCGGACGGCAGTTCTCCGCGCACGTCGCGGCCTGCGGTGGCGGCGGCAATGCGGTCAAACTCGTCGAAGAGGCGCGGGATGGCGTCGGTCCCCTCGGGATCAAACTCCAGGGCCGTCTCCGGGCGGTTGCGCACAAACAGGAAACGCAGCTGCTCTGGCGGCACAACGCTGCCGATGGTGTGGGCCGCTGCTCCGCGTCCCTTGGACGTGGACATCTTGCGGCCGCCGATGTTGAGGAACTCGTAGGGGAAGTTGATGGGCGGTTCCCGGTCAAACACCTCCCGCGAGATGGCCTCTGAGCGGTCCCGCGACCCGCCAGCCGTGGCGAGGTCCTTCCCGTTTGGCTCAATCGTGACGCCGAACAGGCTCCACTGGGCGGCCCACTCCAGGTTCCAGGGAAGCTTCGCGGCCCCGCCAAACGGCGCAACGCGACCGCTCCACCCGCAGCCGTGCGCCCAGACCACAAGGTCTGGCTTGCACTCCACGTAGACGGTGGCGCCGTCCCAGTCCGACGCGATGGTGGTGCCCACCTTGCCGCAGTTGGGGCAGATGACACCAACCGGCAGCCAGTGGTCTGGGTGGCGCACGTTGGCGACGCGCTTGTAGGCCTCGCGGACGATGGCGGCCTTGTCCAGCGCTGTCTTGATAAACGGGTCCATCTGCCCTGTGGGGTAGATGTCGCTCATCCAGTAGTAGCGGTCCGGGCGGATGCCGAGGCCGTCAAACGTGTCGATGAAGATCCCGGCAAAGTGGCGCGCGTAGGACGCGTGGCAATCGCCGTGGGGATCCGGCACGTGGGCCAGCGGGCGGCCCATCTCGCGCTCGATGGCATCTGGGCTCAGGAGCGCCTGGGCATCCATCGGGTCAAGGTCGTCCACGCCGTAGAGGAGCGTGGTCTGGAGCCCGCGGGCGCGCAGGGCGCGGGTGATGACATCCAGGATGACCGGGCCGCGAAGGCTGCCGACGTGGACCGTCCCCGATGGGGTCTTGGAGTCATTGACGACTTGCGGTCCCTCGACGCTTGCCGCCAGCTCGTCAGCCCAGTCCACGGTTGCAGTCCTTTCCGTTGCCGGCGCGCGGCCGGCTCGGCCTAGCCGATATCGGTGATCGTGTAGCCGAAGTCGCCCGTGGGAGCCTTGACGACAACCTTGTCGCCCTTGCGGCGCCCCAGGAGCGCGCGTCCCACCGGCGACTCGTTGGAGATCCGGCCCTGCGCGGGCTTAGCCTCAGCTGAGCCGACGATGGTGAAGGTCTCCTTGCCGTCCTCGCTGTCCACCGTGACCATGGAGCCAATCTGGACGTGTTCGGTGACGTGGTGCTCGTCGATGATGCTGGCGTTCTTGATCATGGACTCAAGGGCCTGGATGCGGCCCTCGACAAACGCCTGCTCGTTCTTGGCGTCCTCGTACTCCGCGTTCTCCGAGAGGTCCCCGTGCTCCTTGGCATCGTGGATGCGCTGGGCAACCTCGGGTCGGCGGCCGGACGTCATCTGATCCAGTTCAGCCCGCAGCTTGTCGAGCCCATCCTTCGAGATGTAGGTGGTCTTGCTGTTCACGCGGACGGGACTCCGGAGGGATGCGGGAGGGGCCTGGCTGGAACGCTCGGCTGGAACAAAAGAACCCCGGGGCACACAGGCGCCGCGGAGGTTCACAGATCGGCGGAATGGTATCGGCGGGACGGGTGTTCGTCAAAGCCCCCGGGGGTGTCGGGAGCGTATCCGACGGGTAGCGGACGCGACGGGCGGGCGGCCGGCGCCGCGGGCGGCCGTGTGCCGCGGGCGGCCGTGTGCCGTGTGCCGCGGACGGCCTGATCGGTGCCACCGATCGATTCCTGGGGCGACGGGTCCGATCGATCGGTGGCACCGATCAAAACGCCCGAAATCGCGCCCGAAATCGCGGCAAACATGCCCGATTGATCGGTGGCGCCGATCAGTTCGCTGGCCGAGGGTCGAAATCGATCGGTGGCACCGATCACGAGAGGGCTGCCCTCGCCCCGCCCCGTCGGTCGCCGCTACTCCGCGGGCTCGGCCAGATCCTCGAGGCGCCGCTTCACGCGCGCCAGCGAGCTTCGGTCCGCAAACGCGATGAACACCGTGTCGTCCCCGGCGATTGAGCCCACCACCTCGGGCCAGCGTGCGCGATCCAGGGCGGCAGCCAGCGGGTGCGCAGACCCAGGCAGCGTCCGCAACAC
>CAIXZV010000450.1 GCA_903924005.1 uncultured Chloroflexota bacterium
ACATGCACCTCGACACGGTGTTCACCTTTGTGGACCGTGACTGCGTGACGCTGTTCCCGAAGGTCGTCGACTCCATGACGGCGTACTCCGTCCGGCCATCGGACAGGGCAGGGGAGTTGGACGTCCGCCGCGAGGACTCGTTCCTCGGCGCCATCCAGGACGCCCTCGCGCTGCCGAAGCTGCGCGTGGTGGGCACGGGCGGCGACGCCTGGCAGGCCGAGCGCGAACAGTGGGACGACGGCAACAACGTTGTGGCCCTGGAGCCCGGCGTGGTGATCGCCTACGAGCGCAACGAGTCCACCAACGCGCGGCTGCGCAACGCCGGGATCAGCGTCATCACCGTGGACGGCTCGGAGCTGGGCCGTGGCCGCGGCGGCGGCCATTGCATGACCTGCCCCATCCTGCGCGACCCGGCCTGACCCCGGTCTGGGCTTAGCCGCAGGTAGCCAACGGCGTCAGCGTGTAGTGATCCGTCCCGCTGCCCGCCACGCCGGCTGTTGTGCCCACGATGTGGCCACTCATCGTGCCGGGCTGACCAAGCCCGTTGGGCAGCGTGATGGCGTACTCGCCATCGTAGTGGGCTCCGAATCCGCCATTTGCCACGTAGGTGCCCGTCAGCCCGCCTGAGTACTTCGCGGTCCCAATCTTTCCGTCCAGCGTGAACGGCGCCGTGATGTCGCACACGTCCTGGTCCACCTTGAAGTCCTGCAGCCCGCCCGTGAAGTGGTAGGCCGCCCCGCCGCCCGTGCTGGCGGTCAGCGTGAGCGTGGCGATGCCGCGCTTTGAGGTTGCGGTGAGGGCGATCGTGGCTGACTTGTCCCGCTCCCCGGGTGCCGCGTAGCTCAGCGTGCCCGGCGTCTTGGGGATCGTGGTGGGATCGAGCGACGCCCCACCGGTGAGCACCGCATCAAGCTTCGAGGGCACGTCGGCGTTGTCGAACCGGCCGACAACCGACACGGGGATGGGGGTGGCAGAGCTTGGCGCCACCTGGCCCGGCGACGTGGCCACGATCTTCACGCAGCCGCCGCTCCGCCAGTTGTTCTGGGCGAGGTGGAGGGCAACAACGCCCATCTTCAGGGCCGCCGTGTGGCCGGTCTCGCTGAACTCGCTGACGTCGGCGATTGTGGCCTGCTGTGAGCTTCTGATGAGGTGGGCGTTGGAGCTGGCGGCGGTGCTGTAGTCCGTGCCGGTGAACCGAATGGTCATGCCCGACTCGACGTAGACCTGCCGACCGCCACTCGCCTGCCGGGTGCCTTGCACGATGTCAATCTGGGTCTGCCCGTAGGTTGCGTCGTCGCCGACGGTCGCCGTCACGTTCGCGGTCAAGTCCTCGGTGCGACCGTTGGCGCCCGAGTCCGCGCCGAGACGCACCTTGGCTGTGAAGTTCACTTGCCCGTTGGCGTCGGGGCAGCGCAGGCCGCGGATGCTGGCGGCGGTGTCCGACGTGGCGGTGACGCCGCCCTTTGAGGCATCCGACTGGATGCCGATGCCGAAGTTGGTGGACCCGTCCTTCGATCGGCCAAGGTCCAAGCTCAGCGTGGCCTGGGCGTCGCCGAAGGTCTCCTTCCCAGAGCCGCTGACACCGGCGCCGGGCGGGACATCCGGCGTCCACATGTCGCTCAACCCGCTGACCAGGCCAATCATGAAGACTGCGCCGTCCGCGGTTGTCGCCGCCTTGGCCGCGGGCGGAACACCGGCGCCGTCGGCTGCGGTTGACAGCTTCGCGATCGCCAGCAGGACCCCGCTGGACCTCACATTTCCGACGCTTCCTGTGGGCTTGATTGGCAGGCTGGCGAGGGCCGACGTCAGGGCGGCGCGTTCAGCCGCCTGGATGTCGGCCTGCAGCGACGCCACGTCAGGCTGCAGCGCGGCGAGTGCGCCCACGGCGGCCGCACCGCCGGACGGCGTGAGGGCTTCGGGATCAAACGTGGGGATGGCCACGTTCAGGGCCGCCGGATCTGCGGGCATCACGCCGTCGGCGTTTGGTTCGGTGGGGGCCGCGGTGGGTGTGGCCGCGGACCCGTCGTTCGAGGCGGCTTCGGTGGGGGCAGGGTTGCTGGCTGTGCTGCCGCCGACACCGACGGAACCGCAGGCGGTCACAAAGCAGGCGATGAGCAGGAGCGATCCGAGCCGAGCAGGCATCCTGGACGCAGTCACGTTGGGTCCTCCCCCTGCTGGCGCTGGCTGGACACGAACCATAACAGCCCAGCACCGTAGCGGTGTGGCGGTGTCCTCGGTTCGGAAACGCCTTCCTGCGTCCTGTGCGCGATCCGGCGTGCGAGCGGGTAGAACCGTAACGATGTCCGGACGCTGGCCGGTGATCCTCCCGGTCACGAACGGTTCAAGACAGGACCGCAGTCGCGCCGGCCCGTCAGGCCGGGGGCCCATCACCGGAGGATCAACCCGTGGGACGTCGACTCCTTTCGCTTGCTGCCGCAGCCGTGCTTTTGGTCGCGCTTGGCGCTGCGCCCGTCTCCGCGTCCAGCCACGCGCCGAAGTGGACCGTCATTCAGGACGACATGACACCCGTCGCCGGCATGCAGTCCGTCTGCGGCAACCACACCTACACGGCGACTTCGGGATCCGTGCACTTCGTCTGGCTCCAGCAGGGGGTCGTCGACTTCGGGACCTGGATCGCCCAAACGGACGGCAAGGCCACTGAGGACTGGACGATGCTGGGCGTCAAGGTCGTCGACAACCACGGCCGGACCCACCGCGTCGAGGGCAGGCAGCACGTATCGGCGTCGTTCAGCGCCGGCCAGGACATCAACCTGGGACCGATCGACTACTACCGCCTCACGATCGACATCCAGATCGAGGGCACCCACGACGGCCACCACGTGGTGGCGCGCTGGTACCCCAACGGCGACTTCGTTGTGCTCTCCGACAAGGGCACCTGCACGGATCTGACCCTGTACTCGTAGGCAGCCACTCGTTCAGGCGGCGGCGCCCTCGCATTCGGCGGGGGCGCTGCTGCGCGCCGGATCACCGCCGCGGGCAGCGCGCCGAGCACCCGCCTTGACGCTACCGTGGCGCACAACCCGCGAGGGTCGCGGCCCCATGTGTCAGACTCCCGGTCCAGCGCGCCGCACCTTCCGCAATTCGCCACATCGGAGGAACCTGACGTGCGCTCGAGGCTCGCTCCCGCCGCGTGTGCGGCCGTCGTTGCGCTGATGGTCGCGGCCTGCGGTGGCGGCGGCGCAGCAGGGCCCACGCGTGCGCCGGCACAGGCCGCCCCGACCACAGTTGCGACCACGGTCCCGGGAACGCCGGCCGCCGAGATCCAGATGTGTGACCTCGTCACTGGCGCGGACGTGTCGGGCGCCTCGCCGTTCTCGATCCCGCTTGAGGCAGTCAAGCCGCAGACGGCACAGCCCGGGTCGTGCGTCTACCAGTTCCACAAGGACGGCGAGTACGCGAGCATCCGCATCGACCTGGTGGGCTTTGACTCGCACGAGACGGCGGTTGCGGCCCTGCAGGCCCACAGCGAGGCCATCCAGAGCGCGTACGGCATCACCCGCGAGGCGGTCGCAGGCATTGGCGATCAGGCCGCTTGGAGTGCCGGGACCGCTGAGGATGCGGGTATCGACGTGGTCTCGGGCAGCCGGCTGATCACCGTCAACCTCAACAGCCCGGGCGGCAAGGTTACCGATGCGGCACGACGCGCCACCGCCATCACCCTGGCCAAGCTAGTCCTCAGCCGCGTCAGCTGACGGACTGCAATTCGCTCCGGCGGCGGCTCCACGCGGGCGACACCCCACCAGTCTTGACGCCCGTGCTGGTGTCGCCATACTGGCGCGAGGTGCGGGCGGCGCAGAACCGCGGCGACCCGCGCAGGCAAGCCAGACCGCGCCAAAGCGTTCCCGACCAAGGCCCGCCTGACAGGAGAGGTCTCAGCCCATGCGTCCCCTCGGCATGCGACCTGCTCGCCATGGCCGCCTCACGGCCGGTGCCGTGCTTGTCCTGTTGGCGGCTGGTCTCAGCGGCTGCGGCGGTGCCGGTGGCGTCCCATCGGCGGCGGCACCCACGCCCGAGGCCACCTCGCCGGACGGCACACCCCCAACCGGCACAGCCTCCGCGGGTGCCTGGCACGGAACCGTCTCCTTCCACGCGGTGATCAACGAGCTCAAGGATGGCCCATCCCCGGACGACCCCACCATCAAGATCCATGAAGAGACACGCGCCGATGTGACCGACGAGTTCAAGGTGGGCGGAAGCGAGCCGGCGGACACCGCTGACTTCGGGACCAGCCTTGTGAACCTCACCGGATCCGTGGCCAACCATGGATCCACGAAGGAGCGGTACGTCTACACGTCCGACAAGGTGAACGCCCTTGGCTGCCACTACACCGACGAGACCGGCACAGACGTCACTGGGTCGTGGACCGAGAACGCCACGGCTCAAGGTGCGATCCGGTTCTCCGAGGACGGCAGCTACACCATCGACATGGTCGCCGGCGGTGACCCGGTGACGGGCGAGTCCCTGACGCCGCAGCTCCCCAAGGACCTGTGGGAGACGTTCACCATCCTCGCAGGGGCACCGGCCGACTGCCCCACGGCCCTCGGTCATCAGGCCGCCACGGAGGGACCGGTCCTGCTCTGGGCGTCGTCGGCCAAAGGCCCCTATGACCAGATTGCCGGCCATGCTGCCGGTTCAGGACCCGGGACCGCCGTAGACGGCTCGGCCTCGTTTGTGGTTGACGCACCCCTGAAGACGACCATCACCGTGACCTGGCACCTGGTCCACGACGGAGCGCTCGTCCTGCCGCACAGCTGACGCCGGCAGGCCCCAGGGCCTGCAACTCGCGCTTGCGGCCGCGCGATGCTCCGTCGGCTAGCTGCCGGGCGGAGTGAGGCCGCAGTTGGGCGTGGTGCAGAGTTCCAGCCCCAACTGGGTCAGGCCCTCGGCGAGCGGGGTGAACCCGAGGTCCCCGTCAAAGGAGCGGCTGGTGACCCCGGCCGGGATCCCGCGCACAAGAACCGCGCCGCCGGAGTCGCCAGTCTCTACGCGGATGTCCGCGGCCACCATGCAGGGGAAGTAGTCGCCGTCTTCGGGGTGGAGGTAGTCGCCCTTCTCCAGGACCGCGCCGCTCCGATAGATGTTGCGGCCGTCAATCTCAACCTGATCGCCCGGCCTGATGTCGCCGCACGCCAGCGGCCGCGCGCCTTCGGCGACCACCCGGTAGCCCGCGGTGCCCATGTCCACCACGTTCAGGTATCCCCACGGGATACGGTCGATGGCGACGATCAGGTAGTTCAGGTCGGACGACGCGCAGCGATGCCCGGCATACGGGCATGACGCATCGCGGGCGGCGGGGCCAAAGACGCCACGCACCGTCGTTCCATCCGGGTCGTATGCAACGGTGCCCTCGGTTGTGCAGTGGCCGGTGGAGGTGAGCACGATCGTGTCGCCGTGACGGGCGTAGAACCCGCCTGCGCAGTAGCCCCACAACTGCTGGCCCGCAAGCACCGGCGGGCTATACAGCGCGGTGGTGCGGCGCGGCTGCATGACTTCGCGAGCGGCCACGTAGCACGCCGCCCCGAGCAGCAGCCCCGCCAGCACCACGGCGATGAACCGGACGACCCGGTACCGCGGCCGTCCGCTCGTCCCGGGTGTCGGCGTCAATGCGGTCCTCATTCGGGTGGCACTCGGCGGTTGTCCGTGGCGTGATATTCGGCGCGAACAGCCCGGCTTGTCCACAAGTCGTTCCGCATGGTCGGAACGACCCGGAATCTGCCCCCGCGGAGCACCCCGCGCCGGTGCCCCAGCCAGACCGCCCAAACCGCCCCGCCCGGCTACCATGGACGTCCCGTGACCATCGCCCCGAACGACTTCGTCCACCTCCACACCCACTCCGAGTTCAGCCTGCTCGACGGGCTGGGCCGGATCACGGACCTCGTGGACACGTCGGTCAAGCACGGCTTCGACAGCCTCGCCGTCACCGATCACGGCGCCCTCTACGGCAGCGTCGCGTTCTACCAGGCGGCCACCAAGGCGGGCATCAAGCCGATCATCGGCGTGGAGACCTACGTGGCCCGCCGGGCGATGCGCGACAGGGAGGGCAAGGCGGACGCCCAGCCTTTCCACCTGGTGCTGCTGGCCACCGACATGACCGGATACCAGAACCTGTGCCGCCTGGTCACCGACGCCCACATCGACGGCTTCTACTACAAGCCTCGCATCGACCGCGAGCTGCTGGCCAAGCATTCGGCCGGTCTTGTTGGCCTGAGCGCCTGTCTTGGCGGCGAGATCCCGCGGGCGCTGGAGACCGAAGACTGGGAGCTCGCCCGCAAGCTGGCCGGCGAGTATGGCGACATCTTCGGCAAGGATCGCTTCTACCTGGAGCTCCAGGACCACGGCATGGCGGAGCAGCGCCGCCTCAACGAGCAGCTCCTTCGGCTGGCGCCGGAGACCGGGCTGCCGCTGATCGCCACCAACGATCTCCACTACGTGCACAAGGCGCAGCACGAGGCGCACGACGTCTTGCTCTGCGTGGGCACCGGCAACAACCTCGATACGCCCAACCGGATGCGCTTTGAGGGCGAGGACCACTACCTCAAGACCGCCGCCGAGATGCTGCGGCTCTTCCCGGACCAGCGCGACGCCATCCTCAACACGCGGCGCGTGGCCGAGATGTGCGACCTCAAGCTGCCGCTCAACGAGCTGCGCATCCCGCACTTCCCGGTGCCCGACGGCGAGACCGTGGAGACGTGGCTCCGCAAAGAGTGCGCGATCGGCATGGCGCGCCGCTACGGCACGGTCACGCCTGAGCTGCAGGCGCGGCTTGACTACGAGCTGGGCGTCATCCTCAAGATGGGGTACGCGGGCTACTTCCTCATCGTGGCGGACTTCGTCAACTACGCGAAGTCCCAGGGCATCGCCACATCCTGCCGAGGCTCGGCGCCGGGCTCCATCGTCACGTACACCCTGGGCATCACGCCGGTTGACCCGCTCCACTACGGCTTGCCGTTTGAGCGCTTCCTCAACCCGGACCGCGTGACGATGCCCGATATCGACATCGACTTTGAGGACGAGCGGCGCGACGAGGTCATC
>CAIXZV010000451.1 GCA_903924005.1 uncultured Chloroflexota bacterium
AGAGGGGTGGATCGTTCCGGGACGGAACCGTTCACCCGTCGGGCGGGTGGATCGGCCGTGGGCGCGTCGGGCGGGTGGATCGGCCGTGGGCGCGTCGGGCCGGACCGGCCCGGGCGGGACGGGCCCGGGGGCGCGGTGCAGGACGGGGCGTGCAGGGCGGGGCAATCCGGGAGGACACGGCGGCAATCCGAGGCACCTTCTGCCGCGGCCGTGTAGCCTGACGGCCGCCAACCCGGGGTTGACCCGGCGGCGGGGGCGCTGTGCCTCGAAGCGACAGCGCGGCGAAGGACCCCTCCCCCATGACCAACGACGACATCGCCGACCGCTACCCGCTGCCGGCCCAGCTCGACCGCGACGAGCCCCTGCGCACCGGCGACCCGGTCACCCTGCCCCTGGCCGACGGGGGTTCGGTGGAGGTTGGCGCGGGCGTGATGAACGCGCACGCCGAGGCGGCCTACGCCTGGGGCCACTGCCACGCGCTGGCTCGGGCGCTGCTGGAGCTTGCGTCGGACCGCTGGGGGCTGGCCTGGTTTGGGTCGCGCGAATGCTGGTGCGGACGCCGCGCACGTCGAGACTGCGAGTGCCAGGTGGAGCACGTCGCCGTGGTGCGGGACTCGCTGGTGCTGGACATCAGCGGCCTGTGGGCGGTTGAGCGCCCTGGCCGTCGCGAGTTTGAGACTGGACCCGTGCCGATGACCACGGCGCTCTGGTCCGCAATCTGCGCGTCGCCCCACTGGGTTGCCACAGACATTGAGCCCGCGCGCCTGTTCGCCGCTGCGCTCGCCAAGCAGGAGCCCGTGCTGCTCCGATAGGTGGCGCCCGGCCGCTACCTGGGGCGTCCCGCTCGCGCTCCGCGCTCCGAGAGGTTCCGCTCGCGTTCGAGGGCCCGCTCGCGTTGCGTTCGGCCGTCCGGAGGGTGAACGGTTCCGCGCTGCGACGTTTCACCCGTCTGGCGGGGCGTTTGTTACGTGGCTGGGCCTCGCCGTGCAACAAACCGTGCGTGGGAGGGGTGGATCGTTCCGGGACGGAACCGTTCACCCGCCGGGCGGGTGGCCGAGCGGCAGGACAGACCTACGGCTCGAAGTCAAACCCGCGCACGTGCCGGGGCCGGAACACCGCCAGCGGCCGCCGGTCAAACGCCGCCACGCGCCGCACGGACAAACGCTCAGCCGTGGCGACCAGCAGGGCGTCAGTCAGACGCGGCCGATGCTCGCCAGCCTCCACCAGCAGCTCCCCTGCCCGAGCGAGATCCTCAGTCGTGGGCGCAACCAAGCGGATGGACCCCGCCACCAGGGACGCCACCACCGCCTGCGTGGCGGCAACGCCAAGCTCGCGCTGCAACAGCAGGTCAAGCTCCGCAAGCGCAAGCGCACCAAGCAGCAGCGGCTCGTCTGCATGCGCAAACCATGCGACGGCCGCCTTGTGGTTCAGATCGGCGGCATCGGCTGCCGCAAGCACCACCGACGGGTCCAGCAGCACCGCCACTAGCGTGCCTCGCGCCGCGAGATCGCCCGCCCGTCAAGAGACAGCCGCCCGTGCGAGCTCCGGCCGATCCCCAGGAACGGGAACTCGGGCGTGGCCTCGTGCGCATCCAGCCACGCCTCAACGGCCATGGTGATCACCGACGTCTTGGTGGCGCGCTGGCGCCGGACGTGGCGGTCAAGACGGTCCAGCAAGTCTGCATCGAGCAGGATGGTGGTTCGAACGGTTGTCATATGACGTCATATCTACCACGGTGGACGCCACAGCGCATCTGCCGCACCATCGGGCAACCTGCAGACACCGCCCAACCGCGCCGCCCAACGGCGCCGACTGCCGCAAAGGAAGCCCGAAGATGAAGATCCTCGTTGTTGAGCCGCTTGCGGAGGAAGGCCTAGC
>CAIXZV010000452.1 GCA_903924005.1 uncultured Chloroflexota bacterium
CGAGCGAGGCTGGCGCCATCACCTGATCGACACCACCGGTCGCTCGTATATCGACATCGTCAACAACGTGGCGATCCTGGGCCACAGCCACCCGGCGGTTGAGGCGGCGGTCGCGCGGCAACTGCGGCTGCTGAACACCAACTCACGGTTCCTCTACCGCGTCATGACGGAGTTTGCGGAGGCGCTCGTCGCGCGCTTCCCCGCGCCGCTGGACACGGTCTTCCTGGTGAACACCGGGTCGGAGGCAACTGAGCTTGCGCTGCGTCTGGCGCGCACGGCAACGGGCCGGTCCGATGTGCTGGCCGTCCGCGGCGCCTACCACGGGTGGACCGGCGCGGCGGACGCCATCACCACCTCGCACATCGACAACCCCAACGCCGTGGGCACCCGGCCGGCCTGGGTTCGGCTGGTGGAGGCGCCAAACACGTATCGCGGGCTGCACCGCGGACCCGACGCGGGGGCGCTCTATGCAGCGGACGTCCGCCGCGTGGTGGGGGAGTCAGCAGCGGCCGGGCCCGGCCCCGCCGCGTTTATCGCGGAGCCGCTCTTTGGCAACGCAGGCGGTGTGGTCCTGCCGGATGGCTATCTGCGCCAGGTCTACGCCGACGTCCGGGCGGCGGGCGGCCTCGCCATCGCGGACGAGGTGCAGACCGGCTATGCCCGCCTTGGCCACCACCAGTGGGCGTTTGAGCAGCAGGGCGTGGTGCCGGACATCGTGACCGTCGCCAAGGCAGCCGGGAACGGCATGGCCGTCGGCGCCGTGGTCACCACGCGGGCCATCGCCGATGCGTTCGCCTCGGAGGGCTCGTTCTTCTCATCGGTTGGCGGGTCGCCGGTTGGCTGCGCGGCAGGGCTGGCTGTTCTAGAGGCCATCGACCGGGAGGGTTTGCAGGCCAACGCGCGGGTTGTGGGCGATCACCTCCGCGACGGGCTCCGCGAGGTTGCCGCCGCGCACCCCGGGATCGTGGGCGCGGTCCACGGCATGGGGCTCTACCTGGGTGTGGAGCTGGTCCGCGACGCCCAAACCCTTGAGCCTGCCACCGAGGAAGCCCTGGCGATCTGCGAGCGGATGCGCGAGCTGGGCGTCATCACGCAGCCCACGGGCGACGGCAACAACGTGCTCAAGGTGAAGCCACCGCTCTGCCTCACGCGGGACAGCGCGGACGTCGTGGTTGAAGTGCTGGAGCGGACGCTGGCCGAGGGCTGGTAGGGGAGCAGGCGTCCGGCGGGCGGCCATCGGACCCCGTCGCCGCGGAGGTCAGGCCGTGGGCGCTTCGGGGAGCGGCCTCCGGCAGACGGTTCGAGCAGTCTCCGCATCGACGCCAAGCATCTGGAGCATGAGCTCCACGGACTTGTCCGCCTCGGCGTCGTCAAACCCTGGATCCGTGAGCCGCAGCCGCATGACAAGCCGAAGCGACGCGATGACGAACGAGGTCCGCAGCGGCATGTCATCGCCGTGGAACAACTCGGTTGCGTCAAGCCTGGTGAGTAGCGCGTCCAGAAGGCCCACGTGCGCCTGCCGGGTTTCCAGGGTCAGCTCGCCCTCGAGGATGATCATGGGCGCCCAACGAGGATGCAGCGCGGAGATCCGGCAAATGAGCCGAAACGCGGCAGCCACCCGCTCGAGCGGATCCGGGATTGACGCCGTCCGCATGACCGTGTCGCGCTGGACGACGGCGAGTGCATCTGCCGCCGCAGCGCGAAAGATGTCCTGCTTGTCGCGGAAGTGGTTGTAGAACGAGCCGAGCCCAACATCCGCCCGGTCCGTGATCGCCTGGATGGCTAGGTCCTGACCCTGCGCCGCAACGAGATCGATGGCGGCATCGATAAGCGCAGCCCGCGTCCGCTCTCTCCGGCGCTCGTTCCGGGACGGCGCGGCCTTTGAGTCAGCTTCTGATTCCATCACGTGCCAATCCTACGGCGCAGCACGATGCAACGCGGCGGGCTGGCCGGCACGTCCGAATGAGGCCACCCGGCATATTGAGCCATACACCACTGATGACGGAGCCTCAGTTGTGAGTTGACGACACAGATGTGACGTCCTCAGATCTGACAAGTGAGTCACGCCGTGCGACGGAGCCCGGTGGCTCGCGGCGTCTGGCACAGGGATGGAGAGCCTCGGATGAAGAAAGTTCTGGCGCTGTTGGCAGTCGCCACGATCGGCTTCGGCGTGATGGGCGCGTCGGCGGCGACCTTGGGGTTCATGCAGCCGTCGAACCTTGGCGCCACCAGCGCAGTGGTCTATTCCTGCAACGATGGGGAGACGAACGACCTCCCCGTCACGTTCCAGGATGTCTTCTCCGACGCGGAGGGCGAATACGTCGTCGATACGATCACGATTTCCGACGCGTCAGCCCTGACCCTCAACTGCCAGGGCGATGTGTTTCGCCTCAG
>CAIXZV010000453.1 GCA_903924005.1 uncultured Chloroflexota bacterium
CTGCTGGGCATCACCAAGATCGGCGCCGTCAAGGCTGTCGACGGCGTGTCGTTTACCGTCCGGCGCGGCGAGACCCTGGGTCTCGTGGGCGAGTCCGGCTGTGGAAAGACCACGCTGGGCAAGGTCATCATGCGGCTGATCCCGCCAACCTCTGGCGAGGTGTTCGTCAAGGGCGAGCCGATCATGAAGCTGCCCGCGAAGAGGATGCAGGCGATCCGCCGCGACATGCAGATCGTCTTCCAGGATCCATACGCCAGCCTCAACCCGCGCATGACGGTGGGGGAGATCATCGGCGAGGGCCCGCTCGTCCACGGGATGAGCGACCGCAAGCAGCGCGAGGAGCTTGTCCGCGAACTGCTAGGCAAGGTGGGCCTCAACCAGTCGCACATCCACCGCTATCCGCACGAGTTCTCGGGTGGCCAGCGCCAGCGCATCGGCATCGCCCGGGCGCTCGCGCTCAACCCTGAGTTCATCGTCTGTGACGAGCCGGTCTCAGCACTTGACGTGTCGATCCAGAGCCAGGTGCTCAATCTGCTTGACGATCTGCAGCAGGACCTCGGGCTGACCTACCTGTTCATCGCCCACAACCTGGCGGTTGTGGAGCACGTGAGCGACCGGGTTGGCGTCATGTACCTGGGCAAGCTGGTAGAGCTCTCGGGTGCGGACACCCTGTACGAGACCCCCGGGCATCCGTACACCGTGGCGCTGCTGTCGGCCGTCCCCAGCCCGGATCCGCGCGTCCGCAAGAAGCGCATCCTGCTCAAGGGCGACGTGCCGTCACCGGCCAACCCGCCGTCCGGCTGCCGGTTCCACACACGGTGCTGGCTGCGTGAGCGGCTTGGCAACCCTGAGAACTGCGCCACTGTGGAGCCGGTGCTCCGGACGGTCCGCCCGGGTCAGGAGTCCGCCTGCCACTACAGCGAGGAGATCAACGCAGACTCCATTGCTTCGGCGGCACGCCAGAGCGACGCGCTTACCGTAGCCGTGGCCGACGCCAACTAGCCATGGTCGCCCCCAGCGACCCGCCGGGCCGAGGTCGCCTCTCGATTGAGGAACGGGCCGCCCGGCGTGACCACATGGAGCACGCGTCGGGCGACCGGTACCAGATCCTCCTGCGCAGCCTCCGGGCGGGCAGGGAGATGCGGCCTCTCTCGTTGGGCACGGACAAGATCGAGTGGCACCCGATCGCCCGCAAGCTCCTGATCGCCATCCTGATCGGGCTCACGCTGTACGTTGCGGCCGCCGGGGGGTATCGGTTCTGGCGGCTTGGCCACGTTGACGCCTGGTCCGGACCGGACGCGGCGGTGACATCGGGCCAGCGGCTTGAGAGCTGTGCGGTGGTGGCCCTGCACGAGTACGACTCGGTCTACCCCGTGTGGGTTCGGTACGGCGGCAAGGTCTATGTCGCAACCGGGCTTGGCCGGCCGCTGCCCACCACCCTGACGGGCCGGTACGACATCACCGCGTACACCCTGGGCAAACTCCAGCTGTGGCGCATCCTCGATACGCCCGACGGGCGAACTGGCACCGAGATCATCCTGCGCTTTGCGCCGGACAACGTGGGGCTGCTCTTCCGGGCCGCGACGGACTGCCAGTAGGGGCGCGTGCCTCGTCAGCCGCCGGGCGGCGGATTGAGCAGGCCGCCAAACAGCCCCGACCACACGCCGCCGGTGTTTGACGCCGCCCGCGCCGGTGACGCCGCGTCCCATGCGGCGCGGAACGTGGCCAGCACGTCGTGGGCATCGAGGGTTGCGCCGTCGCCGGTCCCGAGCCGCGCGCGGAGGCGGCAGGTCCAGACGGTTGCGTCCTGCGACGGGACGCAGGCGGAGGCCAGGTTGGGCACCGGGGCCGTAGCGCCCGCGTGCAGGCTGTAGAGGCCGTCGCTCACAAGGGAGCAGAGACGCCAGGCATCGGGCGAGGATGCCGCGCCGCACCAGCCGCCGCCGGCGGGCCCGGCCTGCAGGAAGACGATCTGGCCTCGATCACCAGCGGTCATGGCCCGCAGCGGGTCAGCGCCCAGCGGGGAGGCTGCGGCACCCGCGACATCGGTGCGCCATGCGGTCATCGACCCGGCGCTTGCCAGCGGCACCAGCACCTGCGCCGCCCGCAGGGTGTTTGAGATTGCAGCGAACGCGGCATCCCGGTCGGCGGGCGCTGTCACGGCGGCAACCGCCGCCAACTGATTTGCAACGGCACCGGCCCGGCGCGCCCCAGCAGACCCTGGCCGATCCGTGAAGAGGGCCGCGTAGAAGGCAGCGGCGTCCGCCACTGGCGAGGTGACGGCATCGAGGTAGAGACCGTCGATGGTTGCGTCGTTGATCCCCGCGCGCAGGAGCGCAGCCGGCATGGCGTCCACCCGCACCCGGACCCCAAGGGTCGCTGAGAGTTGGCCTGCGAGGGCGGCCGCGACGCCCGCCGGGTCTGGCAGCCCCGGGATTGGCGCATCGGGGATGTGCAGCGGGTAGGTGGTGGCGCGATCGAAGGCGGCGCCATCAAGCGCGGCGACGCCGGCGGGGCCGTTGTACGGCGGGAAGGCCGTGCCCGCGCAGCCCGATGCCGCGATGCACGGCGCCAGGTGGGTGGCGACGGACGACCCTGCCGGGAAGGCCGCGAGCAGCCGCGTCGTGTCAATACCGACAGCAACGGCTCGCCGGACGGCGACCGTGGCAAACGCGCCGCCGTCGCCAAACCCGAGATACGCCACAGCCAGCGACGGACGCGGCACGAGGGCCACCTCGGGCATCGTCACCAGGTTGTCCAGGGACCCCGGGTCGGGCGCGTCGATCCCGTCAACGCTTGCGTTGGTGAGCATGGCCGTCCGCGCGGCGGCATCGGCTGCCCAGCGCAGGATTGCGATGGACGACGCACCACCCTTGACGCCCGCGGCAGGGATCAGCCGGACGTTGTCGCCAGCGCGTGCCTCGATCTGCCAGGCGCCTGACCCCGCCACGAACGCCGCCGACGATGGATCCGACGCGATGTGGTCCAGCGCCGACCCGGCCACGACCCCGAGCGACGGGTGGGCGATGCGCGCCAGAAATGCCCCGTCCGGACCGCAGAGCGTGAACCTGACCGTTCGCGCGTCGAGTGCCTCCACTCGGCCCAGGTTCCCCTGGTAGCCCACCACGCCGCAGGCCGAACCTGTCTCTGGCCATGCCGCAACTGGAAACGGCGATACGGCGGGGGAGGACGGCGATGGTCCGCCCGCGGGACCACCCAACGGCCCGGTCGTCGGCGCGATCGACGGCGCTGGGGCGCAGCCGGCGGCGAGGGCAGCCACCAGCGCCACGGCCGTGATGGCGCGCGATACGGTCATCCGGGCATCGCCTCCTGCGCTCCAAGTCCGGGCCGCGAGTCCGCGCCGCGTGACCACGCCCGGCAGCTGGAACGGTAGCACCGTGCCGTGTCTGAACCTTGGTGGCTCGCTCTGCGCCGCGCGTCTGTAGAATGCCCAGATCACTGGCGGGTTCGCGGTCCGGGCCGACCGCCAGGCGGCGTAAGCCGCACGTCCCGGAACAGGAGGAGGAAGCATGTCCTACAAACGGATCGGGGCCCTGCTCGCGGCGACCATGATCGTGGTCTCTGCGTGCGGCGGGTCTACCGCGACACCGGCGCCCACCGCGGCGCCCACAGCCGCACCCACAAGCTCGGCCACCGGGGCCCCCACCGCGGCGCCCAGCGCCACCCCGGCCGCCGGCACCCCCAAGGACGGCGGCACGCTTGTTGCGGCCATCCCGGGCGACATCTCGTCAACCGACACCGCGTTCATCCAGGACAGCAACAGCTCCGCGGTGAGCAACCAGGTCATCGAGGGCCTCGTCGGGACCAAGCCGGGCACCACCGGCGAGATCATCCCGGTGCTCTCCACGGACTGGACCATCAGCGCAGACGGCCTGACCTACACGTTCAACCTGCGGGCCGGCGTCAAGTTCCATGACGGCACGGACTTCAACGCGGACGCCGTTTGCTACAACTACGATCGCTGGAAGAACTTCACCGGCGCCCTCGCGAGCGGTGACTACTCGTACTACTACGCGGCTGTCTTCGGCGGCTACGGCAAGGACTCCAACATGGTGTCCTGCACCGCTGCAAGCGCCTCGCAGGTCGTGATCGTCCTCAACCACCCCTACAGCTCGTTCCTGCTGAGCCAGACGATCACCTCGTTCGGCATCAACAGCCCCGCGGCGCTCAAGGCACTGGACGCGGACAACCCCGACCCGACGAAGTCCGGCTACAACACCGGCTCCAAGGGCGCCATGGTGGGCACAGGCCCCTTCATGTTCAGCGAGTACGTGCCGAACGACCACGTCACCGTGGTCAAGTTCCCGGGCTACTGGAACAAGGACGGCGTTGCGCACCTGGACAAGGTGACCTTCAAGCCGTACGCGGACCAGACGGCCACCCTGAACGCGCTGCAGGCCGGCGACATCGACTTCGCGTTCAACCTCAACCCGACGGACCTGGGCACGATCAAGGCTGACGCCAACCTGACCGCGGTTGACCGCGGCCAGTCGTGCAACCTGTTCCACCTGGCCATGAACCAGACCCACAAGCCGTTTGACAACGCCAAGATCCGCGAGGCCGTTGGCTACGCGATCAACAAGCAGGCGCTGATTGACACCTTCTACGGCGGGCAGGCCAACGTTGCCGTGACCTGGATGCCGAAAGAAGGCCTCTACGCCAAGGACGAGAGCCTCCCGACCTACGACGTGGCCAAGGCCAAGGCGCTGATCGCGGAGTCCGGCGTTCCGGCGTCCGAGCTCAAGTTTGACTTCTGGTACCCGTCCAACGTGGCCCGGCCGTACATGCCGGACCCGAAGGGCATCTTCCAGGCCATCTCGTCTGACCTCGAGGCAGTTGGCTTCACGCCCACTGCCCAGACCAAGCCGTGGCGCGACGGATACCTCAAGGAAGAGGCCACGGGCAAGTACCCGATGTGGCTGATTGGCTGGACCTGCGACTGGGCGGGCCCGGACAACTTCCTCGACACCGCGTTCTTCAACTATCAGGGTGGCAAGCCCAGCCCTGAGTTCGCGTACAAGAACGACACGCTGCAGGCGACCATGAAGGCCGCTGAGGCTGCCACCACCGACGCCGAAGCGAAGACGCTCTGGGAGAAGGCGCAGGATCTCATCCGCGCCGACATGCCCACCGTGCCGATCGTCAACTCGACGCCGCCGGCAGCCGGAGCTGCGTACGTGAAGGGGTTTGTCGGTTCGGGCAACCTGACCGAGATCCTCAACACCGTCTGGCTCGATAAGTAGTCAGGAGCGTGGAGCCCCGAGGCCGCAAGGTCTCGGGGCTCCATTCCCGCCCGCCCAACTGCTGACCTGATCCTGTGATCAAGTACATCATCCGCCGCGTCATTGGCGCGGTGCCGGTGTTGTTTGGGCTGTCCATCATCCTTTTCGCGTTTATCCACCTGCTGCCGGGTGATCCGGCGGCCACCATCCTTGGCCAGCACGCCCGCCCAGAGCTCGTGGCGCAGATGCGCGCGCGGCTGGGACTGGACCTGCCGCTCTGGCAGCAGTACTTCAACTACCTTGCAGACTTGTCCCGGGGCGACCTCGGGAACAGCTTCATCAACAACCGCCCGGTCCTGACGGACTTCGTGGTTCGCTTCCCGGGGACTGTGGAACTCACGATCGCCGCGATGATCTTCGCGGTTGGCCTGGGTATCCCCCTGGGGCGTCTGGCGGCGCGCCGTCCACAGAGCCTCACGGACGGCGCAGTGACCGTGGTCTCCCTTGTTGGCATCAGCATCCCGATCTTCGTGCTGGGCCTGACGCTGCAGTACCTGCTTGCGGTGCAGCTCAAGATCCTGCCAGCCACCGGGCGGCTTGACGGCCACATCGACATCCCGGCCGTCACACACTTCATGCTGGTGGACACGCTGCTCGCCGGGAACCCCGGTGCGTTTGTGGATGCGCTGCGGCATCTGGTGCTGCCGGCGATTGCGCTTGGCTCCATCCCGTTGGCCATCATCACGCGCATCACCCGCGCGTCGGTGCTTGACGTTGCCAATGAGGACTACGTGCGGACCGCGCGTGCCAAGGGCCTGACCGAGCGGCGCGTAGACGGCCGCCACATCATGCGCAACGCGTGGCTGCCTGTCACCACGGTCATCGGCCTCCAGGTTGGCGGGCTGCTTGCGGGTGCCGTCATCACCGAGACCGTCTTCGCGTGGAACGGCGTGGGCAAGTGGGTGGTGGAGTCCATCGAGGCCCACGACTACTTCGTGATCCAGTCGTCGATCCTGATGTTCGCGTTTATCTTCCTGATCGTGAACCTGATCGTGGATATCGGGTACGCCTTCCTCAACCCGCGGATCCGGTACTCCTGATGGCAGCAATGACACCACCCACCAAGACCCGCAAGCCCGGCAAGCCCGGCACCCCCAACGCGCTCGGCTACGAGGCACGCGCCAGCCGCGGCCTCTGGGGTGACGCGCTGGTTCGCCTGCGGCGCAACAAGCCCGCGATTGCGGGCATGGTGTGCATCGTGATCTTTGTCTTTGTCGCCATCGCTGCGCCGTGGCTGGCCCCGTTTGACCCCAACAAGGGCGGTCTTGGCAAGACGTTTGAGGCGCCGAGTGCCGAACATCTCGCGGGTCTTGACAAGCTTGGCCGGGACGAACTCAGCCGCGTCATCTTCGGCGCCCGGATCAGCCTGTTTGTGGGCGTGATCTCGGTGACCGTGGGCCTCTTCTTGGGCGGGATCGTCGGCGCGCTTGCCGGTGGCATCGGCGGCAAGGTGGACACGGTGCTCATGCGTGTCGTGGACGTCATGCTCGCGATCCCGGGCATCCTGCTCGCC
>CAIXZV010000454.1 GCA_903924005.1 uncultured Chloroflexota bacterium
CACGCGTGGTCGCTCGGAGATCCCAACGGCCAGATCGTCACGAAGCTTGTGTACGTGCGGTTCCAGGGCGCGTCGGCCTGTTCGTCAACCGTCAGCGACGACATCGTCATCGACCAGACGCCGCCAACCGTGGTTGCCCCAGCAGCCCCAACAGTGGTCATGGGGCCGGACGCGACTGCGCCACAGGCTGGACTTGGCGCGCTTCTGCCCATCCTCGCCCCAGGCCGCGGCGCCATTGGCTTGGCCACGGTGAAGACCACCACCCTCAACACGAGGGCCTATGACCAGACCGGTGGATCAGGCGTGGCGCAAATGCAGCTGTCCACGAGCGCGACGTTTGCGGGCGCCATCTGGCAGCCCTACAAGACGAGCGTCGCGTGGCCCTATGACACCCGGGCCAAGGTCACGGTTTATCGCCGGTATATGGACGCAGCGGGCAACGTCTCTGGCCGCTTCGCGAAGACGCTCGCGAGCCCGCGGTCGCCCACGGTGCCCACGCAGGTTGCGCCGATCCCCGGCGCCGCTGCGCAGTCGCGGCGGCCAACCTTCTCGTGGCTTGCGCTTGCAGGGGCTTCGTCGTACCAACTTCAGGTGTCACGGAGTTCCACGTTCTCGACCCTGCTCGTCAGCGTCAAAACGACCGCCCGCTCCTATCGGCCCTCCCGCAACCTCGTGGCGGGGACCGTGTACTGGAGAGTTCGGAAATGGGGCGGCATCTGGTCCCCAGCGTGGAAGACCAGTGTGCCGGGGCTTGAGGTGCCGTCGGGGCTAACGCCAAGTTCTGGTTCCACCCTCAGCACACGGTCGCCGTTGCTGCAGTGGGCGGCCGTCGCGGGTGCGAGCGCATACGTCGTCCAGATCAGCCCCAATGCCAGCCTCCTCACGGGTGTCGTGACCCGCGAGGTTGCGGGCGCGTCGATTGAGCTGCCCCCGCTGGCTGCAAATGCAACCTATGCCTGGCGCGTGCGGGCTCGGTTTGGCGCAACGTATGGACCCTGGTCAGCGTCAAGCCTGTTGGTCACGCCCAACCTCGAGCGTGTCCCGCTGCTTGGGCCCGCGACAGGTGCGACGCTGCCGCTTGGCGGGGTGCTGGATTGGGGCGACGTGACCGGTGCCGCCCAGTATCAGCTCCAGGTGTGCTCGGCAGCGTCCTGCGCAACGCCGCTGCTCGACACGAACCGGACCGAGTCGGCCTATCGCCCAACTGGCCTGGCTTCCGGCACTTGGTGGTGGCGCGTTCGCGCAGTTGGCTCCGACGCCGCCACAGGCGCGTGGAGCTTGACCTGGTCGTTCATCAAATAGGCTGCGCGTTCTAGGCTGCGCGTCGCCTGTTGACGCCAGCGCCGCTTGGGCCGCACGCTGCCGGGGTGACTCTGCCCGTTGCTGACCGCCCCTCATCGCCGTCCGCCCGCATTACTGGGTTTGACTTCGCGCGGGGCGTGGCCGTGCTCTCGATGATCGCCATCCACGTCCAGCGGCACTGGGCCAGCCAAGAGACCTGGTTCACGCCCGCAGGGCAGGTCATGGCGCTCGCCGGCGGACCCATGGCCGCGCCCACGTTCATGCTCCTGATGGGCGCTTCGCTCGCGTGGTCACGGCGAACCAACACCCGTGCGCTCGTCATGCGCGGCGTCACGCTGCTGGCGGGCGGCTACGTGCTCAATGTGTTCCGAGGGCCGCTGGCGATTGCCGCGGGTCAAGCGATGGGCCTTCTGGGGCCGGACGGCAAGGTTGGCCCATACGACGCCTGGTGGGTCCTCACCATCGTGGACATCCTCCAGCTCGCGGGGATCAGCCTGGTGATCATCGCGGGGCTGCGCCGCGTGCTGCCCCAGCGGCCAGCCGCGTGGATCGCCGTGGCGGTGGGGTTTGTGGTTGTGACGCCGCTGTTCGCGGGCATCCGCTTTGGCCAGCCCATCCCCGACGCCATCCTTGCCATCCTCTGGAAGACCGCCCCCAACACGTACTACCCGGCGTTCGCCTGGGCCACGTTCCCCATCCTGGGCGTGGCCTACGGGATGGCAGTGCGCAACGCGCCAAACCCGTCGGAGGAGATCCGGCGCTGGGCGATTGCCGGGCTTGGGCTGGCGGTGATCGGTGGCGTTGCGGTCTGGATCGTCGCGCCCGGCCAGATCGACGCCGACCTCTTCTGGGCCATGCCCATCTGGCTCTATCCCGGGATCCTTGGGCTCATGCTCCCCTGGCTTGGCCTAGCCGACTGGCTGGCGCGCCGGTTCGGCGGCTCGCTTCCCGCCCGCTTCCTCAACTTCACGGGCCGCCGTGTGACCCGCATCTACGTCATCCACTGGATGATCGTGGCCTGGGGGATCCCCGTGGTTGGATATCTGGCGCTCTCGTTCTGGCCGATGTGGGCGGCGATCCTGGCCGTCGTTGTGCTGGCGCACCTCGTGGCGGAGGGGTCCCTCCGCGTTGAAACGCGAGTTCGGGCGGCGAGGGGTGCCCCCAGGACAGTGGAATCCGGGTAATTCCAAGCAAGCGGAACCATCGGTGGACAACCGACCAGCGCAGGGCGACATGTCCACAAGTCGTTCCGCTTTGCTGGAACCACCTGGAATCCACCCTCCAGGGACGCGCCCGCCCCCGAGTGCCGAGCCTCAGGCGGTGCGGCGCCCCAGATGCCGCACCCGCGACCAGGCGCGCGCGCGCTCCTCGGGCGTCGTGAGCGGGATCACCGCCAGCAGCATCGACAGCGAGCCGTACCAGAGCGCCGGCAGCGCCAGCATCGACCCCACGGGCACTACCCAGCGCTGGTTGCGCTTGGCGCCCCACCAGATCAGCGCCACAGCGGCTGGCCCGCGGATCCACAGGGGGATGGGGATGGCGGCCCAGGTCCCGCCTTTGCCAGTGTTTGCCTGAAGCAGGGCAATCCAGTCATGCCACGCCTGTGGGATGAGCATGTATGAGAGCGTGACGACACCGATGGTGGCCACGGCCACGCGCGCGACGTGCCGCCGCTCACCTCGGAGCACAAACCACAGCAGCCCCACGCCAGGCGTGATCTTGGTGAGCAGCACCAGAACCCAGGTCCAGGGCCGCTTGAAGCCGGTGACGATGGCGAGCGCCAGCAGCAGCGAGATATTGCC
>CAIXZV010000455.1 GCA_903924005.1 uncultured Chloroflexota bacterium
AGGCGACGCTCATGGCCACCTGCGCCTGCTTGGACAACTCCTCGGGTGCAACCAACCCGCCAACCTGCCGCTGGAAAGCGTCAACGACGCCAACCGAGACCAGGTAGACGCCCGTCGCTGCTGCCGCGACGCCCAGCCAGACGGAGCGCCCGCCAAGCAGACCGCGCCGCGCAGCAAGCGCGAGAACTGCAGCAACGGAGGCAAGGGACAGCGGCCAAACGGGCAGCAGCCGAGGCGGCGTCCAGCCGTTCCCGCCCTGTACCCACAGCCGCTCAACCGGAGCCACGACGCCAAAGGCAAGCAGGACCGACGAAACGGCCAGGATGAGCGCCAGGCCCCGCGCCGCGTCGCGTAGCGCGCCGTGCACATCATCGCGGCGCACGGTGAGGGCCATCGCGGCCCCTGCGAGGAGCAGCCAGAACGGGACGATGAGGTCCGCGTTGACCTCGAGCGGCACGACGCCGGCGGCAACGGCAATCGCCCCGATGAGGAGCGCGGTGCGGGCGTCGCGCGACATCGACCAGCGCGCGGCGGCAATCGCTGCGCCGATCAGGGCCACGGCCGTTGCAGCCGCCGCATCGGTGAACGGCGGTGTGGGCAGCGCGTGCGCACCGCTGAGAAACGGCGGCACGAAGCGGAGCGCGGCAAGCCACAGAGCAACCAGCCAGACGAGTGCGCCCGCCATCGGCGCCGCCCGGCCCGCAGCCGGCGCCAGCGTAAACGGCAGACCCGCAGGGCGGTCCGCAAGCCGTCCCAGACCACGCTCAAAGGCAACGGCCAGCGGCAGCAGAACCGCGAGCGATGCATAGAGCGGTAGGGCGACAAACTGCGTGAGGAGGGTCCAGGCGACAACAAGCACGCCAACCCCGCCAAGCACCGAGCGCACGCCGCGCTCCGGGAGCAGCCGGCCAGCAGCGGCAAGCCCAGCAAGCAGCAGGAGCAGCGAAATGGTTGCCGGCAGCACATACGGCATCGCGGGAGCACTGCCGTACCACGTGCCCGGGAACTCGGCCGTGATCACGAAGAGGGTGGCGTGGGCCCCGGCGATAACCGCCGCCCAAGCGGTAAACGGGAACGTGGCAGACCAGGCGCCAATCGCGGCGTACTCCGCTCGCGTGCCCCTGCTGCTGATCACGCGCTCCAGCACAAGCGCTGCAAGCGCCAAGCCGGTGACCGACAGGGTCATCCAGGGACCCCGAACCTCAAACGCTGACACGTAGGCGGCCAGCACAACCGCGATGGCAACCAAGAGCGATCGGATCCAGCGGATGGGCAGCAGCGCTGCGCCAGCCCCCAGACCGGCGAGGACAAACAGCGCCGAGAAGCCGGCAGGATGCAGCCATGGGATGGCCGGGGCCGCTGCGTCGCCGCGGAGGGCCGACTCCAGCGGGAACTCTCCCCCGGCCACAAACAGCACGGCATGGGCGCCGGCCACTGCGGCCGCCACCCCTGCAAACGGGAACGACGGCACCCAAGCACCAATCGAAGCCAACGAGGGCCTCGTTCCACGAGCGTTCACCACGCGCTCAAGGACGACGGCCGCGAGTGCGACGAGCACCAGCGTGGCGGCGAGGGACGGGCCGCGGACCTCGAACAGCGCCGCGTACTCCAGCAGGAGCGCGGCGAGGCCGACGAGCGCCGAGCGGATCCAGCGGACAGGCACGAGCACGGCCGCGAGACCCGCGGCGGCAACCACGGACAGGACCGAGGCGCCCGCGGCATGCAGCCAAGGCAGCGCCGGAAAGTCCAGGTTAGGACGGAGCATCCACAGCGGGTACTCCACGAGCAGGAGGTGTGCCACTGCGAGACCGCCAAGGATCAGCGCCGCGAGGGCGGACCACTTGTGCATCCGGCGCACGGCCAGCCAGGCGAGCGCGGCAGCTTCGGCCGCCCATGCCAGCGGCACCACGGGGGCGCCAAGCTGGACAAACGCCGCAATCGCCACCAGCGCCAGACCGGTGCCGGCAATGAGGTTGCCAAACAGGTGGTGGAGACCCTGCCGGTACAGGAACCAGCCGCCAAGCAGCAAGTGCGCAATCGAGAGCAGGCCGATAAATGTGCCAACCAGGTCGGCATGGTTCGCCCCTGTCAGGACGGTGGAGCCGCCCCACAGGGCAAAGGTGGCATTCGCCAGGACAAGCGTGGCGCTTGTGGGCTTGAGCTGGTCACGGTGGATTCGCCACTCCTCGCCGGCAGCCGCCGTGACGTTCACGGCCCAGAAGCCGATTACCGCGATCAGGCCTTCAACGGCACCAACGCCGCCGCCCAGATATGACGCGAGTTGCGGCGCCGCCAAGATGAAGGCGAGCGTGGGCAGGTATGGCCACGTGCGGAAGAGCGCAATCGCCGTGGTGCCCACAAGGGTGACCGCAACGAAGAGCAGGGTGAGCATGTTGGGGGACGCGTTCATGACCGGCGGCGCGCCAAGCGCCGCGAGGGCAAAGGCTAAACGTCGCAGACTCGGGAGGTTACGGAATGAATCGGCGCGACAGCATCAAGGCTGTGGGTGCGACGCTGATGACGGCGGTCCTGCCGTCATGGCCTGCCTTTGGGCAAGCGAAGTACCCTGACCGGCCCATTCGCCTCATCTTACCTTATGCACCTGGCGGTGTTGTC
>CAIXZV010000456.1 GCA_903924005.1 uncultured Chloroflexota bacterium
CGCTGACGTGGGGCCTGACCAAGCGGCAGGCGCTGGCGCGCCATGTGGGTCTCGGGCTGCTTGGGATCGCCACCCTAAAGGTGTTTGTCGTGGACCTTGCGTCCATGGATGTCGCCTACAGGGCGGTGGTGCTGGCGGGTCTGGGCGTGCTCCTGATCCTGGCCGCGGGGCTCTACACACGGCTCCGCGGGCCTAGGGCAGGCGAAGGGGAAGTACCGAGCGCACCAGCCGCCAGCTAGGAGTTCGAGCGGGCCGGCGGCGAACGCGGCGCCGCTCGGCCGCAAGCTTGTCGCCACCGCGGCGGCGCGCGGGTGCTGACACCCTGTATGATCCCGCCTCGATGAGACGCGCCGGACCGATCCTTATTCTGGTCATCGGGGCTTTGGCCCTGCTGTTTGACTTTGTGCGCTTTCCGATGCCCGCCTCCGGGTCGGCTGCTGGTGCAAGCGCCCCCAAGTACCTCGAGACAAAACTCGGGCTTGATCTGAGCGGCGGGCTCAGGATTGAGTACCAGGTGCTGCCAGACCCGCAGACGGGTACCGTCGCGTCGCGGGACATCATGGCCCTCCAGCGCCAGATCATCATCAACCGCATCGACAAGTCCGGCGTCGCGGAGCCCCAGGTTGTCGTGCAGGGCACAGACCGGATCATCGTGGAGATGCCAGGCATCGCCAACGTTGATCAGATCCGCACCCTGGTGGGCACCACGGGCCGGCTTGACTTCGTGCCCCTGGGCCAGACGCCCGCATCGCAGGACCAGCAGCTCCCGGACGCCACGATCGCCACGAAGTGTGATGCGAAGGTCGTGGTCAACTGCGTCCTGTTCTCAGGCGATCAGGTTGCCGCAGCCAACATCGGCGCCAACCAGACCGGGCAGCGAACCGTGGACTTCACGCTCAACGGTGACGGCAAGCAGCTCTTTGCGGACTACACCGGCGCACACGTGGGCGACTACTTCGCCGTGGTGCTGGACGGCAAAGTGATCACCGCGCCAACCATCCGAGAGGCCATCCCGGGCGGTCAGGTCCAGATCAGCCAGAACGGCATCGGCGGATACCCGCTGGCCGCGGCCACAAACCTTGTCACCATCCTGCAGTCCGGCCAGCTCAAGTTCCCGATGAAGGAGCTTGCCAACCAGGACGTCAGCCCCACGCTGGGTGCCGCCTTTCTGCGCCAGAGCCTGATCGCGGGCCTGATCGCTGTGTTGATGGTCGTGTTCTTCATGATTGTCCACTACCGGCTCCCGGGCCTCGTCGCCAGCGGAGCGCTCATCTACTACTCGCTTGTGGTCTACGCGCTGTTCCGGCTGATCCCTGTGACGCTGACGCTGGCGGGCATCGCGGGCTTTGTGCTCTCGGTGGGCATGGCAGTAGATGCCAACATCCTGATCTTCGAGAGAACCAAGGAGGAGCTGCGCGTGGGCAAGAGCCTGCCAGCAGCGGTCGAGGCCGGCTTCAACCGTGCCTGGAACTCCATTCTGGACTCCAACGTGTCCAGCCTGATCACGGCCACCATCCTGTTCCTGTTTGGCTCGTCGACGATCCGCGGCTTCGGCCTCGTGCTGATCATCGGCGTGCTCGTGTCGTTGTTCTCGGCCATCACCGTCACCCGGAGCATCCTCCGGCTGGTGGTCGTCCGGCCGTGGGCACGGCAGGCGCGCCTGTTCGGCGTTACTGAGGCGGAATTCCTGGCCCGTCCGACCACCGGTCGAGGGTCGCTGCGAGGCGAGGCGCGACCGCGTGTTTGACATCATTGGCAAGCGCAACTGGTTTTTCGCGTTCTCCCTCGCCATTACCATTCCCGGCCTGATCTTCATCCTCCTTGGCCCCATCACGGGCGGCAAGCAGGGGTTGCAGTTCGCCATTGACTTCACCGGTGGAACCGTCTGGACCATCCGGTTTGCTGACAGCTCTGTCACGCCGCAGCAGGTGAAGGACGTCTTCACCGCAAACGCCATGGAGGCGAGCGTCACCTCCAACGTGTCCGCGAGCGGCTCATCGTTCCTTGAGATCCGCACCCGCGAAGTCACCGTGGCGGCCCCCCCGGCAACCCCCGCGCCAACCGTTGCAGCGTCGCCCTCCGCCTCTGCGGGTTCGGCGGCCGCGTCTGCATCTGCCGCGCCCAGCGGGTCCGCCGCGCCCACGGCCAGCACCGCACCCTCGGCGTCGCCGGCCACAAGCGCATCGCCAAGC
>CAIXZV010000457.1 GCA_903924005.1 uncultured Chloroflexota bacterium
ACTGGAGTTCAGACGTGTGCTCTTCCGATCTGTTGAAGTCATGGGCGATGCCGCCTGCCAGACGGCCAATCATCTCCGCCCGGAGCGCCTGGTCCAGCAATGCCTGCGCCCGGCGCAGTTCGGTCACGTCCATGAGCGTGCCGCGGACGTGGCGGATGGCGCCGGCGTCCTCGTCGACAGGCTCGCCGCGCAGGATGACCTGGCGCTTCACGCCGTCCATGGCGTTGATGCTGAACTCGACCTCGCGCGACTCGTGGTTGGCCGCGACCTGCGCGATCATCGCCGTCAGCCGGGTATCGGCATCGCCTTCGTAGAGGCGGGCCCGCTCCTCGCGGGTGGGGACGGGGCTGCCCGGCTGCAGGCCAAAGATGCGCGACATCTCGTCGGACCACTCGGTGATCCCGCGGTCAAGATCGACCGTCCAGCTGCCGACGTGGGCGATCCGTTGCGCCTCGGCCAGCTCGGCGCGGCTGCGCAGCAGGGCTTCCTCTGCCTGCTTGCGCTCGGAGATGTCCTGGAACGTGCCACGCAGCTTGACCGCCTTGCCGTCGTGCATCATCCGCACGCCCTGGACCCGAACCCAGGTGTGCCGCCCCTTGGCGGTGATGAACGGCGTCTCCAGGTCATACGGCGTGCCGTCCTCGATTGCGGCCTGCACCGCCGCCCGGACGACCGGCCAGGCCTCCGCCGGGTAGTACTCGTCCCCCTGCGACAACTTGGGCGGGACGAATGGGTGATCAACCTCGTGGATCCGGGCCGTCTCCTTGGAGTAGGTGACCACATAGGTCTGCAGATCGAGCTCCCAGCCACCGACTCTCGCCAGCCCGCTGACTTGCTCGAGCAGCTCCTCGCTCTCCCGCAGCCTCGCCTCAACCCGCACTCGCTCGGTGATGTCGCGGGCGACCCCGAACAGCCCGATCAGCGAGCCGTCGACTGCGCGGAGCGGCCCTTTCGTGCTCAGGAACGTCCAGGTTTCGCCCGTCGCGCCCGTCACGTGCTCCTCCCACGTGGTGGGCACGGGCTGTGACATCGCCGTGCGGTCACCCTCCATGACCACGGCAGCCTCGTCGGGCGGGAAGAGGAAGAAGTCGTCCTTGCCCAGAACATCAGCGGCGGCACGCCCGGTGACGCGCTCTGCGGCCGGGTTGAAGACCAGATACCGGCCGGCAGGATCCTTGACATAGACCGGGTCGCTCGTGCTGTCCATGATCGTCTGCAGCAGCGTCTGGTTCTCGGAGACTTTGCGGCTGAGGCCCTCGAGGCGTCCACCGACTGCCTGGACCGTGAGCCCGACAGCCACGGTCGCCACGCAGGCCACCATGACGACCTCGAAGGCCAGGCCGATGGCGCCCATCGGCCCAATCCACACGGCAATTGCCCCCTGCACGAGCACCAGAACCGCCACCAGCGGAACCACCGTGCTGACCAGCCGCGCCTCGGTTGAACCGTCGAGGAACAGGCGCGCCGGTCGCGAGTTGGGGCCGCCCGAGGCGACGATGGCTGCGCCAAGGAGGACGAAGCCAAGGGCCGTCGTGGCAGCCATTGGCACGATGCCTCCCGCATAGAGGAATGGTGCGCCATAGACGTACGAGAGCAGGTCGGTGCCGCCCACCAGCAGCGTCACGGTCCCGAGCACCCAGCCGACATCGCGGAGGCGATTGGGCTTGTGCGATTCCGAGAACTGCAGAAGCCCCAGCGCGATGCCCGAGCCCGACAGCATGAAGGCCACGCCGGTCAGGGGTGACATCCGCCCTACGGCAATGCCAGTCGTCGTGGTGACGCCGGTCAGGAGACGCTCCTCAAGTGTCAGGCTTCGCCCGATGAGCGCACCCACCACGACCAGCAGACCGAACAGCCCGACGAGCACAGCGAGCGCCACCGCGGTCATGCGAAGGGCGCCGGTCATGGGCGATCGGGCGTGGCGGAGCAGGATGCCGGCCAGAAACAGGAATGAGACGGCGGTGGCGGGCGCCATTGGGACGAGCGTGGCCCCGATTGAGCCCAGCATCTGGAGTCCTGGGAGGTAGCTGACAAGACCGGCGACCGCGACGACCACCGCAAGGCCGGCGCACATGGTGAGCACGCGCAGAAACCGGCCATCGAGCCGGGTCGTTGGCAGCACTGGATCAGCCTGTGCGGTGCTGGCAGTCATTTGGAGCTTGTCCGCGCCCCTGCCTTCTCGGGACGGGCGCCCAGTTGGACACCCGCCCATGCTGGGGTGAACTGTACGCCTCTGCGCCCTTCCGAATACGCGGCCGAAGCGTGTTGGCCGGACCGAGGCGGAGCTGGTGCGATGCCGCCCGAAGGCGCCCGCGGCCTACCCCGTTCGGCGGTACCTGCGCCCAATCAGCGACCACGCCGGCACGCGGCTGAGCGCGGCGTCGAGCAAGGGTCCCGGCTCACCGTCGCGCAGCTCGATCGCCAGCTTTGGCGGCTTGCCCGCGCCCGGCCTGGCGTCAATACCCACGAGGTCCACCACCACGCGGCCGGGCTCGGGTTCGCCAAGCTGCGCAAGCAGTTCGGGCGACCAGGTGTTCGTCTCGGCCTCGGTGCCCACCTCACGCTCGGAGCGCCAGCGGGGGCGTCGCAGCAGGATTGCCCGCCAACCGTCGGCCACCGCGGCCGTCACGTGCCCGTCGCCGGCAACCGGCGTGGCGGACACGGCCTCGCCCCGCGCCCACAGTGAAGCCTGGTGGAGCAGCGCGTACTCATCGAGCGCCGCAAAGGCGTCCAGCCGCTCGGCCGGCGACCCCTCGCCAAAGACGGCGCGGATGGACGGCGCAAAGACCTCGTCCAGATCCAGGTCAATCGCCCGCACGGTCCGGTGCAGATACACGTGGCGGTACATGAACAGCCGCGCCGTGAGGAACATCTCCAGCGCGCCCAACCCGGACTCGTAGAGCGTGAGGCCGCGGTCCGAGATGAAGCAGTACCGGCGCAGCCGCTCGGCATCCACAGGGCCCATGGATACACCCGTGAGGTACGCGTCACGGCGGACGTAGTCAAGGTTGTCCACGGTGAACACGCCCGAGAGCAGCGGCTGCAGCGTCCGCACCCAGCCGGGCATGGACGCGTCCACGAGCGGCGGCTTGGACACGAGGAACGAGACCCAGCGCGGGTCGATGGCTTCGCCCACTCCAAACCCGTCGCGCGAAGGCGAGGCGCCGGGCGCGCGACGCAGGCCGCGGATCAGCGAGCCCAGCTCGCCCTCGATGATCAACTGGCTCAGGTCCTCGTGGGAGAGCGTCTTGGCACCGGGTCGTCGCGGATCCGCGGGCGCCGGGAAGGCCGCAAGAAACTTGTCGTCGAAGAAGTGCGCAAACGGCCCGTGGCCCACATCGTGGAGGAGGCCGGCAACGCGCAGCGTCTCCACCACCAGCCCCTCACTCGGGACGGTCGCGCCCGGTGCCAGCGCGGGCAAGGAGGCAACCAGCGTGGGGTACAGCGAACGGGCCCAGAGCCCGGCCTCGTGCATGACGCCCAGACCGTGGGTAAACCGGGAGTGCTCTGCTGTGGGGAAGACCCAGCGCGCGCTCTGGAGCTGGCTGATGCGCCGCAGCCGCTGGACCCAGGCGGTGTCGAGCAGGTCGTCTTCGGCGGCGTCTTCGGTCGGCAGACCTGCCGCGCGCGCCTCATCGGGCGCCAGCCGCTTGGTCAGCTCCACGTAGCCGTGGATGGGGTCGCTGATGAGGTTGACGGCGGCGAACGACAGCCGTCGGCCGACACGGTCGGTGCCGACCCGGTCAGTGCCGACACGGTCAGTATCGACACGGTCAGTACCGACACGGTCGGCCGGGTTGCCGCTCGCCGCCCGAATTGTCAGGGGACCCTGATCCTCGCCTCGGTCGTCCACGCCGAGAGGTTACCGCGCCGGTCTCTCGACCGGACTCGGAACCCGTAGACGTGGCCGGATGCACGACCCGCCAGGACAATCGCCTGGCTCACCGTGCCGGCCCGGATCGTCCGCCAGGCGCCGCTGTCAACGCGGTACGCGACGTCGAACGACCGGAGGCCGGCAGTGCGGGTCTGAAGGATCGGGTCGTAGCCGGTCCAGCTGAAGCTCAGCGTGGTGCCGGTACGCCGCAGGGCGCCATTGCATGCGACGGGAGGCGTGTGGTCCACCGATTCCACAAAGACAATCGACGACCATGTACGTCCGTCAGGGCCAGTTGAGAATCCAACGCCCACGTAGTTGTAGGTGCTGCTGAACATCAGCGGGTGGTGCGTCGGGCTGGCGTCCCAGAGGGAGAAGAGGTTCCCGACGGCCTGGCTGCCGGCGGGATAACTGGTGACGCCGATGATTTCGCCCCAGCCGTACCACTGCAGACCTGCCGAATCGAGCGTTGTGCTGATCGATGGACCAGCAGCTCTGTGGGTCAGGGTATGCGTGGCTTCCAGCCGCTGCGAGCGGTCTGTGGCGATGGCGGCGATGGCGGGCCAGGGCTTGTACGGCCGAAGGCCCGCTGCGGTTCGTGCCCGGTTGATCTGTGCCGTGACCTCGGCGGCCATCGAGGCCATCGAGGCTGTCGAGTTGCTTGCCGCCGCGACCGGGACGGGCGACACGTTGATGGTCCCGAGAACCAGGACCGCGAGGAGGGCCGCGATGCCGCGGCGTCGGATGTGCGGGCCTGCCGCACGGGTTGTCGTCAGTCCGATGACCAGTCCTCCTGCCCCCCGGGCCTCTGCGGGCGTGTTCGCCCGTCAGCACTCTGAGGCAGGCTGGGCCGAAAAGGTGTCAGGCCTCGTAGCGTTTGGCGGCCCGTGCGTGGGTCCGGGCGATGTCGTCACGCAGCTCCTGCGGCGCCACCACCTCCACCTCGTCGCCCCAGCCCAGGATCCACAGGCGGATCTCCTTGGTGCCCGAGACGGCGGCGCGCCAGCGCAGAGACCCGTCGGCTTCGGTCTCGCGCTGCTCGGAGGGATGCCAGACGGTTTCAGCCACACGGGCCGCCACGCCCGGAATAAACCGCAGGTCCACGTGGACCAACTTCTGGTCCGAGATGATGTCCCAGGCGTCGCGAAGCGAACGCGCAAGCAGGTCCGCGTTGGGCGCCACGAAGTACTGGGGCGTGAGCGACACGTCGAGGATCCGCTCCACCTTGAACGTGCGAATGGCGTTCTTCGTCTCGTCGTGGCCAATTAGGTACAGCGCGTGCGTCTGCATCGACGGCTCAAGCAGGTAGGTGTGCACGCGGCGCCGCGCCGGCCCGTGATCGCCGTCGTAGCCCGCAGGCGCGTACGTGATCTCCACGATGCGCTGCTCCGCCCACGCCTGGGCGAGCTTCTCGAAGTGCTCGTTGAGCTTTGCGTCCGTTGGGTGGCTGGCGTACTGCGTGAGCGCGGGCACCACGTGCTTGCCCAGCGACTTGGGGAGCGTCCGCTGGAGCGCCAAGAACGCCGAGTAGAGGTTGGGGTCGTACGTGTCCGCAAATCTCGTGGCCAGCCGGGCCGCGATGAACACCGATGTCGCCTCCGGCAGCGTGAGCCGGAGCGGCGGAAGGAAGGTCTCCGCGGAGACGGAGTAGCGGCCGCCGCCCTTGTTGAGCGGGAAGCCAAGCACGTCCTCGATGGCGATGATGTCGCGGTACGCCGTGCGCTTTGAGGTGCTGGTGCGGTCGCCAACCTGCTGCGCGGTCAAGCCAAGCTTGCCGTGCGCCTGCAGGATGCTCAGGACCTTGACGATCCGGGCCGTGCGGTCCTGCTTGGCCTTGCGCCGCGGGTTGATGTCGCCTTCAACCACCTCGTCGTCGTTGTCCGTCATGGACGTCCCTCCTCGCCTCGGCCGCCTCACTCGGGCGCGTTGATCGTAACCGGCGCACCCCGCTCAATGGCGGTCAATCGGAAGCGGACCACGGCCTGTAGGCCATCGGGATCCAACTCCAGGGCCGGGCCGCCGATATAGCCGTTTGCCTGGCCCAGCTGTCCGTCAGCAAACACCCAGAAATCCACCTGGCCGCGCCAGCGCGTCAGGTCGGCGTCGCCCACCATCAGGCCGATCTCGGGGAGTGCCTCCTGCAGGGTCGCCCCATCAATGGCAACCCGGCAGTGGCGTGCCCTCGCGCCCTCGATGTAGGCGAGTCCAGCATCCTCTGAGGCGGTACGCCCTGCCGGCGTGAGCGCCACGGCAACGAGGGCGGCGTCGAACTCGTGCCCGGCAATCTCGCTGGTGCCGGCCGCGGTCCGGGGCTGTCCCTGCTCCAGCAGCCAGGCGTTGCCCCCGACACGCCAGAACCCGCGCTGGCCCAGAACCACCCGAGTTGCGGCGAACCCAGACCAGCGGATGTCGCTGCCGTTGCGGACCCCCGAGAGGGTGACAAGCCCTGTGGTCTCGCCGTCCACCGCGATGTCCATGTGCAGGTCAAGCGCGGCTGTGGCGCCCGCGGCAAGTGCCCCATCGCAGAGGGGCGGCGCCAGCGCCGGATCAGTGGGCCCAAACCGCGATGAGGCGGCCGGCCGGCCGGCAAGCGAGAGCTCGTTGATCACGGCGGCGGCGGCAAATGCACCGCCCGTCACCGTCACCAGCGCCACGGCGAGGGCGAGGCCCTCCACGAGTCGGCGGCGCCGCGCCGCACGGCCGCCCAGATGGTGGCGGCTCAGGCCGAGACCCGCGTAGACGCTTGTCGCCATCAGCGCCAGCAGCCAGGGGTACGCCGCCTCCAGCGACGGCATCAGCGTCTGCGGGCCGCGTCCCTGCAGTTGGCCCACGACGGTCCCGATTGACGGGACAAGCAGCAGCATCGCGCCAAGCGCAAGCCACGCGATGAACGCGAATGCCCGCTCTCCACGCGCCACAGGCGGGCGGATGACCGCCAGCGCCGCCACAACCGCTGGCCCGCCAGCCGCCAGCCGCACGAGGAGATCCACCGGTCCACCCGGCTGGTAGGCGAGGTACACAAGGGCGAATGCCGTCGCCCAAAGACCGGCAAGGGCCAGTCCGAGGATCCTGAGCTCAATACGGCGTACGCGCACGACTCGAGCATAGCCACCGCGGCGATATCCGCTTGGGCCGATCAGGCCAACCAAGCCAGTCAGGCCGACTGGCCTCCAGTCCTCCCCGAACGGGTGACACGAAAGGTACCCGTCTGGACGGGACTGACGGGGTATCGCGCACGCAGATCACGCAGCGCACAGTTGCGTCATCGCACCGAGAGGCGCGAACAGAACGAAGACCTAGCGGGCGCGGCGACTTCTCCTCCCTCCTCCCACCGCCCCCGTTGAGCCTCAACCGAAGCGGCGCCCGATCCCTCCTCGGCGCCGCTTTGGTGCGTCTGGTGGCCGCGTGACGCGCCCGGTACACTTCGCACCGATCACCCTTGGAGGAGAACGAAAACCCTATGCGCACCCTGAAGGGCGTTGCTGCCCTGGCCCTTGCTGGCGTCATGCTGACGGCCTGCTCGTCGGCGGCCACGCCGACCGCCACCGTTCCGCCCGTCGCGTCAAGCACCCCGGTGCCCAGCGCTGCAGCCACGCCCACGCCCACGCCAAACCCCTGCGCTCCGGCCAACTTGGCCACGAAGACCGCTGGCGTCCTGACGCTTGGCTCGGACAACCCGGCATACCCGCCGTACTTCCAGCCGTCGGCCAGCAACACCGCGCCGTGGGAGCTTGGCGATCCCACCAACCAGCAGGGCTTTGAGGCTGCAGTCGCCTACGCCGTCGCCGGTGAACTGGGCTACACGCCCGACAAGGTCACCTGGGCGGTCACGAAGTTTGACAACGCCATCCAGCCCGGCCCCAAGGACTTCGACGTCTACTTCCAGGAGGTCTCGTACACGGCGGAGCGCGCGGCGGCCGTGGACCTGACCGATGGCTACTACGACGTCAACCAGGCGATTGTGGCGTTCAAGGCCAACAAGATCAGCGGCGTCACCAGCATCGCGGCCCTGAAGGCGTTTAAGTTTGGCGCCCAGTCCTCGACGACCAGCTATGACACCATCAAGAAGACCATCGTCCCCACGGCCGAGGCCCTTGGCTTCAAGTCCAACGACTTGGCCGTCGCCGGCCTCAACGCACTGCAGTACGACGGTCTTGTGACGGACCTGCCCACCGCGTTCTACCTGACCACCGGTGGCCAGCTCACGGACGCCGTGATCGTGGGCCAGTTCCCGGCTCAGCCCGGCGGCGAGCACTTCAGCGCGGTCCTGGACAAGGGCAGTCCGCTGACGGCCTGCGTGAACGCGGCGCTCGGCCGTGTCAAGGCCAGCGGTGCGCTCGCAAAGATCACCCAGGAGTGGCTCGCCGACAAGGCGAACGCCCCGGTCATCCAGCCCTAGTCCACGCAGCCGGACGGGGCAATCCCGGTGAAGCGCGCCTCGGAGCGGCCGATGCGCGCCACCCGCGGGCCCCGGTTTGGGCTGGGCGCTGAGGGCGCGCGCGCCCTGCTGATCGCTGCCGGGTCAACGGCCGTGGTGTTTGGCGTGCTTGCCGTTGTGGCGGTCAACTCATCGGGCTGGCCCCTCTTCCAGGAGAAGTTCCTCAACGGCCCCGTCTTCTGGGAGGCGCTCCCAAAGGTCCTCGGCAAGTTCTGGATCAACGTCCAGTTGTTCCTGATTGCCGAGGTCCTGATCCTTGTCCTGGGTCTGCTGCTCGCGGTCCTGCGGAGCCTGCCGGGTCCCGTGTTCTTCCCGGTCCGGCTGTTGGCCACCCTGTACGTGGACCTGTTCCGCGCGGTGCCGGGGATCCTGGTGATCTTCATGCTTGGGTTTGGCATCCCCGCCCTGCGTATCCCCGGCGTCCCCAAAGACCAGTTCTTCTGGGCCGTCGTCTCCCTGACGCTGCTCTACTCGGCCTATGTGTCCGAGGTCTACCGGGCGGGCATCGAGTCCATCCATCCCAGCCAGACTGCCGCGGCAAGATCGCTGGGCCTGTCCCACGCGCAGACCCTGCGGTACGTCGTTGTGCCCCAGGCGGTGCGCCGGGTCGTCCCGCCGCTGCTCAACGACTTCATCGGCCTCCAGAAGGACACGGTGCTGGTGTCGTTCCTTGGTGTCGTGGAGATCTTCAACGAGGCCGGAATCCTGGAGTCCGCCCGGTTCAACTTCACGCCCTATCTCGCCACGGCGCTGGTGTTTGTGGTGGTGACGCTCCCGCTGGCGCGCCTCACGGACGTGCTGCTCCAGCGCGAGAAGAACGGCCGAATCGCATCGGGCGGGTCCCGCAGCGCCGCAGCGATGCAGCGCGTCAGCCAGCCGCTGCCATGACGGGCACCGGGGCCGCGCTGGTGGTTGAGGACATCTGGAAGTCCTTTGGCCAACTTGACGTCCTGTGCGGTATTGACCTTGAGGTGGCCGAGCACGAGGTCATCGCGCTGATTGGCGCGTCGGGGAGCGGCAAGTCCACGCTGCTGCGGTGCATCAACCTCATTGAGCCCGTCGATGCGGGCAGGATCCTGATCAAGGGCGAGGAGATCACCGCCAAGGGCGTCAATGTGGACCGGATCCGGCGGCGGATCGGGATCGTGTTCCAGTCGTTCAACCTCTTTCCACACATGCGCGTGATGGACAACGTGACGCTTGGGCCGCGCAAGGTGCTTGGCCGATCAGCCGCGGACGCGGAGACCGCGGCGATGGTGCTCCTTGAGCGATTTGGCCTTGCCGAGAAGGCGCGCGACTATCCCGACAGGCTGTCGGGCGGTCAGCAGCAGCGTGTGGCGATTGTGCGGGCGCTGGCGATGCAGCCGGACCTGCTGCTGCTGGACGAGGTCACGTCAGCGCTGGATCCGGAGCTTGTCGCGGAGGTGCTCAACGTGATCCGCGAACTGGCGGCCGGCGGCATGACCATGCTGATCGCCACACACGAAATGGGTTTTGCCCGCGACATCGCCAGCCGCGTCTGCTTCCTTGACGGCGGACGGATCCTGGAGCAGGGGAGTCCCCGCCAGATGTTTGGCGAGCCGCACGAGGCTCGTACCCGGCAGTTCCTCAACCGGATCATCGAGGCTGGCCGGCTGTAGGGTCGTGTCCGCCCTAGCGGCGCCGGCAGGCCTCCACAAAGGCGCTAAACAGCTGCTCAAACACGCGCGGCGTTGACTCCGTCCGCTCTGGGTGGCACTGGACCGCCATGCGGAAGGGGCCGTCTGCGGCCTCGAGCCCCTCAACCAGGTCCCCTGCCGGACTGGCGGCAAACGCCGAGGCGATAAGACCTGGCGCAAGATCCCCCGGCCGCACGGCCTGGTGGTGATAGCTGTTGACGACAAGTTCGCTTGGGTTGCCCGTGGGCGTGATGATCCGGGCGAGCCGTGAGCCCGCGACCAGGCGCAGCGGGTGCGTGTGCGCTGGGCCCTCACCAAAGCCAGGGCCGTCATGGCCGCCCACGTGCTGGAGGAGCTTGCCGCCGGCAAACGCGTTCATCGCCTGGAAGCCGCGGCAGATCCCAAGGATCGGCAGCCCGCGCGAGATGGCCACGTTCCACGCGGCGTGCTCCAGTTCGTCTCGGTCGTGGTCCACGCCCTCTGAGCCCTGGTTTGGCTCGCCGTAGCGCCCGGGATGAATGTCGGCGCCGCCCGTGATCAGCAGCCCGTCCATCGTGGCGAACGCGGCGGCCCGCTCAGACGCGGGTGTGGCGGCGTCGAGGGCGAAGGCAGCTGCCCCGTGCCGCACCACTGCGTCCACGTAGAGCGCGTTCTTCCGCGCGGCGACCACCGGATCCGGCTGGCGCGCAGCCACAGTGATCGTGACGACGATCCGGGGCGGGCGGGACACCGGGGCTGACATTTGCGCAGGATACCCGGCGCTGCGTCAGACCAGTTCCGGAATGGGCGTGAGCGGATCGACGGGCGTGGGTTCGGAGAGGACAAACTCGCCCGCGAGCGCGAGCCCCTCGTCGGCGGTGGCCAATTGGCCGGGCCCCCGACGTTTTGCTACAAAACACGCCCGGTCCGCCGCGAGCAGGACGGACTCCGCGGTGTCGCCGTCCAACGGGAAGGCCGCGGTGCCAATGGACGCGCTGACCCGGAACCCCTCGGCCGCCCAGATAGACCCCTGCGCGCCAACCTTGGTGACGGCTGCCTCAATTCGTTCGCCCACCTGACGCAACCCGGCGCTGTCGCTGCCGGGGAGCATCACGGCGAACTCGTCGCCTCCGTAGCGGAAGGTCGCGTCGCTGGCGCGGGCCGCCTCGGGGATCGCGAGGGCGATCTCATGGAGGAGCCGGTCACCCGCCTGGTGGCCCAAGGCGTTGTTGTAGGAGCTGAACTGGTCAAGGTCAATCATCACCAGCCCGAAGGGCTCGCCCACCTGCACCGCCCGGGCCAGCCGCTCGCTGAATGCGCCACGGTTGAGCAGACCCGTCAGGGGGTCAGTCCGTGCCCGGACCTCCGCCGCCTCCAGGGTCTGCGCATTGCGCAGCGCAATCGAGACCTGGGCGGCGAACAGCTTGACGAGGTCAAACTCCTCCTCGTTGAACGGCTCGCGTCTGCCCAGCCGCTCCACGGTGAGGACGCCCGTCGCCGCTCCAGCGGTGCTGCCTAGCAGGGGCACGACGATGAGGCTGCCGTCAACCGGGCCGAGCGCCGGGTCAACGTAGACCCGTGCGTCAGTGCGCTCGTCAAGGACCAGCACGGCCTGGTTGTGCTGGACAACCCATGGGGCGAGACCCTGCTCACCGGGCAGCCACGGCTTCATCAGATCAACGGCAGACACGCCGTGCGCGGAGATGGGCACGAGCAGCCCAGTGGCCGCGTCGAGCACCTCAATCGCGATGTTGTCGCTGCGGACAAGGGCCCACAGACGGTCGGTGATCTGGTCCAGGATCGTGCGCCGGTCCTGGAGTGTGAGGATGTCCTCGGTGGTCCGGTGGAGCTCGTGTTGCGTCCGAAGCCGCCGCTCCAGCGTCACGGACTGGGCGCGAAGGCGTTCTGTCGCATCGGCGCCAGCCATCGCCTGGGCGGCAAAGGAGGCGTAGATCGCCAGGAGCCGCAGGTCGTCCTCGGTGAAGTGGCGGGCTCCGGCGTACGCCAAGACAACGACGCCCAGACAGGCGCCCTCGTGGACCATCGGGGCGAGCAGCATCGACTCCGGCGCGTCGGGCTTTGCGCCGGGCGTCCGCATCGCGCGCGCGTCGGCCGCCACATCGTCCACCACCTGCGGCACGCGATACCGGGCGACCCAACCGGCGATCCCCTCGCCCACTGCCACGGTCATCGCGGCGACGGCCTCCGCGTCGTAGGTCCCGCCAAGACCCTGCCAGGCAACCGGGATCAGCTTCGCGTCTCGGACACGGTAGACCCGAGCGGTGTCGTACTCGATGAGCTCGCGCAGCTCGGTTGCGACGGCGTGGCCGATCTGCCCAACATCCGACAAGCCTGATAGGCGGGCTCCCAGCCGCTGGATGGCCTGGAGTTGGGCTGCCCAGGCGGCCATCCGCCCAAACGTTCTCGCGGACCGGACGGCGATGGCGGCATCACCCGCGAGTGCCTCAGCAGCGTCAAGGTCGGGTTGGCGCCAGCGATGCGGGCGGTCGTGCGCCAGATACAGCGTTCCGTGGTGCTGGTGGCCCTCGATGAGTGGGGCCATGAGCAGGGTGTCCACGCCCTCGGCCATCGCGGCCGCCCGCAGAGCGCTTGCGCCGCGCGGGGCATCAGTGCCCGCAAGGAGCACCGGCCGGCGTGGCGGCACGTCCCGCTGACCAAGATGTCGCTCCTCCACCCGCCGCGCCTGATCGATGAACGCCTCCGAGAAGCCGTTGCCCGGTGGCGTGGTCACACGGCGGTCGCCGTCGTGGAGCACGATGGCCACGCGGTCGGCTCCAAACAACACACGCGCGTGGTCGCCGAGATCCTGCGCCACGCCGTTGACGTCTAGACGCGACGCAAGGTCGGTGGACACACGGCGCAGCGCCTCGGAGCGCCGCAGACGCGCCGCCGCCTGTTCTGTGGCCCATGCGCCGTGGATCAGCGTGGCAAGCGTGCGGGCGATCGCCATCGCGAGGCGCCGGCCGTCGTCAGGCCCCAACTGCACGGCCCCCGCCAGCACCAGGACGCCCCAGGGCGTCTCGCCGCCGCGAATGGAGACCGCAAGTTCGTCGGTGCCGAGACCCAATACCGGGACTGGGCCCGGAGAGCCGGGTCGAGCGTGGACCGGCTCCCGGCCGGCCATTGCCATGGTGAACGGGTCACGGTCGGGCTGGACCCGGCGGATGACCGGTTCCACGCCACCCTCTGCCGCTGCGGCACGGGCCACGAGCCCGCCCGGACGTTGTTCCCACACGCCCACAAACGCGGCGCCCGTAATGGACCGGATCCGCCGACATGCCTCGTCGAGGGCCGAGTCCACGCCGCTTGGAAACGAGGCAATCTCGGCAAGGTCGGCAAGCAGGTCAAGGCCTGCGGGCGTGTCGGCGAGGGTGCCGGCTGCCGGCTCACGGCGCTGGGGCCGTAGTGGAGCCTGAACGGGCGCGGCAAGGGGTTCCGACGCAGCCGCTGCGATGAACCGCTGGAGATCCGCCAGTCGGTAGCGGCGATCTCCCCGCTCGTTGATGCGGATGTAGCGCAGGCGCCCCGCATCGCTCCAGCTGCGCACCGTGTTGGGGTGGACGCCCAGCACGCCCGCCGCGCGGGTCACGGACAGGCTTGCATCGCCGGGTTTGGAGGTCCGGCTTGCGGTTGGGGATCGGGTGTCGGAATTGGCAGGCATTGCGGTCTGACGACTGTCGGGTACTTAACAGTACTTGCCAATAGGCCGATCGCCGCATTTTGACCCGGACCCGGGTCCGCAGGGGTCCGCAGGGGCTCGAAGGGGCTCGCAGCGGCTGGAAGCGGCTCGCAGCGGCCGATCTTCAGCAGGGGCCGAGCAGCGTGGCGCCCTGATCAGCGTGCGCGGCTGTCGGAACCCTTTGGTCCTGTACAGCGCAGGTAGGCGGCGGTTGCCAAGATGCTGGCCACGGCGATCAGCAGCACGACCGCGATGGCTGTTCCGGGATCGCCCACGAGACCCGGTCCCTGACCGGAGCTGCGCGGGTCGCCAGCGGTGACGCTTGTGGGGTTGGGCGACTCGGCAAGGACGAGCGGCACGCCCGCCAGCCACAGCGACAGCACGAGCGGTAGGACGATGAGCGCGCCGCGCGCAGCGGCCACGACCGTGCGGGTCATCACCGCAAACCGCCGACAACCGCCCACACGAGCCCAAACCCCAGCCCCGCCAGCCCAAGTGCCAGGAGCACGGCCGCCGCCCGTGTCGTTGTTCGATAGCCTTCGGCCAGGATCCGCATCGCATCGGCGGGCTCCATCGTGGTCAGGATCAGCGGGCGCCCAAGGCCGGCGCGGAGGATCGGACCGCGCACGGGGTCCAGCCCGGGCACGCCCAACACGAGCGCATGGTCCACGGTGCTGAGTAGTTCAACCTGAAGCCTCGCCGGCGTTTCGGGCGGCGTCGCCTCGGGCACGCGATCCGCGATCTCGCCGGCCGTGCCCACGGACTCCCGGACCACCACCACCAGACCTGCGTCGAGCGCCGTCTGGTCCACGCCGATGGATGCAAGCCCACCTGCGATTGAGAAGGGGACGACATCGCGGATGTCGGCAACCACGGTCCACACGCCGCGCCGACCCGTGCGCAACGCAAGGCGCGTGCGGCGAAACACCAGGGGGCGGTCGTTCTCATCGGTGAACTCCGCCTCGCTGTCGAGGCGGCCACCCACGCCGACGTATCGCTGTGCGCCGGTCCGGGCGAGGCGGATGGCCTCGTCAACCGGAACGGTGGAGGTGGCGGCGAGGATGCGCCCGATACGGCCGCGCAAGCCGAGCCGACGGAGGAGCATCCAGCCGGCGGCAACCGAAAGCACGCCCGCGGCAACAAGGAAGAGGGGACTCACGGCCGGGATGATAGCCCGCAGGCGGCGGGCGCCCAGGAATCAAAAAGCCCGGAGGAACCTACTCGACACATGGACATTGATGCGATCTCCGCCGTTAGTGTCGCTCAGCCCCTCCGGACCGGCTACCAACGTACTGCGGCCATCTCCGCCGGTCAACGCGGTTGTCCACGAACACGCGGGGATCGGCGCGAAAGTTGTCCACCACGCATCCACATCGACTGTTCAGGACCGCCCGGCGGGTCTCTCGGCGGCGGTCAGTGCGCCCCGCGACCGGTGGCCGGATCGAGCGAGCGCATCTCGCCAGCAAAGCTGGTCAGGACGAGCCTGCCACCCACCAGTTCTGCCGCGGCCACAACATCCGAGTGGGAGACGCGCCACCCCACCTCGCCCGAAGGATCAATGGCGAAGGTCTCAATCTCCGCCTGGACCAGGACATGGGCGAGCCGTGACGACCCCAGAGCAACGAGCACGGGCGACGCGGAGCGGTGGTGCCAGCGCAGGGCCCCGGTGCGGGAGTCAAAGGCGTACACGTGAAAGCCGTACTTGAGGACCAGCAGGCCCTCGGTGTCCCAGTAGAAGCCAGCCGGCGCGTCGCTGATGGTGGAGGCAAGGCGTGCGGTCCAGACGCCCGCGGGCGACTCCACGCGCATTTCCGCACGACAGCGGCGGTCCGGATCGGATCCTACAAGCGCCCCGTGGTCTGCGAGGGTGCCACCCGTCTCGGTGAGGGCGAACAGAGCGGCGGCACCACCGCTGCCGGTCCAGCGCAGCGAGGCGCGGATCCCGCCTGGGAACCCGATGACGGCGTGCTTGACCTCGGCGGGCATGGATGTGCGGACGCGGCGCGGGTGGGTCAGGCGCTCAGGGGCGGATCGGCCGCCAGCACGCCCTCGATGTCGGCCGCCCGGCGCACTTCGCAGATGGGCGCGACATGGGCGTTCGACAGCATGCGCAGCGTGCCGGGCGGCACCGGGAACACCGCCGTGGAGATCCCCGCAGCCGCCCAGACGGTCTGGAAGCGGCCGAGGTCTGGGTCCATCACCACCCTGACGCCGGGTGCGTGCCCGATCGGCGGGATCCCGCCGATGGTGTAGCCAGTGAGGTCCTTGACCTCTGCCGCCGTTGCGCGGCGGATCTCGGGCTCGCCTGTGACGGCGGCCAGCCGGGCAAGGTCCACGCGGTTGGGGCCCGAGACAAGGCACACCACCGGCGCAAGACCGCCGCCGGCTGCGCGACCCACGAAGATGAGCGACTTGACGATCTGGCCGAGCTCGGCGCCAACAGCCGCTGCCGCCTCTTCGGCGGTGTGCGTCCCCTCCGGGAAGACGTGGATGTCGAGGCGCACGCCCTTGCGCGCGGCAGCATCAACAACGCGCTGGACAGCGGGGTGGACTTGGGGGTCGGGCACGGCCGGGAGTTTACCGCTCCCACCCCGCGACGTCCGAAAACGCCGTGCGCCAGCGATCGGCGGCGGCGGGTACGATCGGCGTCATGGCACCTGAGCGGTCAATCGGCCTGAAGCCCCGCAACATCCTCCCCCGCCACGTTCTGGTGGTGGCAGACGGTGACGTGCCGCCGCGGTCTGTGCTGGATGCTGCCTGGCCCGGCTGGGACGCAGGTGTCACCGACGTCATTGCGGCTGATGGCGGGTATACACGCGCTCTCCGCCTTGGCCTGCGGCCGGACCTGCTGGTGGGAGATTTCGACTCGCTCCCGGCGGTTGCGCTTGCGGATGCCGTCGCGGATGGTGCCGTGCTGCAGCGGGCGGATGTGGCGAAGGACGAGTCTGACGCGGAACTGGCGCTCATTGAGG
>CAIXZV010000458.1 GCA_903924005.1 uncultured Chloroflexota bacterium
CCGAGAGGGCCTCGCGACCGTCGGCCGCCGTGATCACCACAAAGCCCGCGTCCTCGAGAAGGAAGCGCATGCCCTCGCGCTGCGTCGGGCTGTCCTCCACCACAAGGACACGCGTGGCGGGTGCCGCCGGGGACGGCAGGCCGGCCGGTGCACTGCGGAGCCCGCGGCCCGCCGCGTGATCCGTCACTGTGGCGCTCCCGTCTTCCGCGTGACCGTCACGAGCAGATCTGCGATTGCGCGCGGCGGGAGCACATGCATCGCTGCGCCAAGCTTGACCGCCTCGCCGGGCATCCCGAAGACGACGCAGCTGGATCGATCCTGCGCGATGGTCAGGGCGCCGCTGTCAGCCATCAGCTTGAGCTCGTCTGCGCCGTCCCTCCCCATGCCCGTCAGCAGAATGCCGATTGACCTGCGGCCATACTTCGCCTCGACGGAGCGGAACAGCGCGCTGACCGATGGCCTTGTGCCATTGAGCGGCGCGTCGCGCAGCACCCGCAAGTGCCCGTGCGGCCCAACACGCAGATGCTGGTCATCGGGCGCAATGTAGGCGTGACCAGGCAGCGGCACCATCCCCTCACGGGCGACGTGGACGGGTCTGCCCGACACGTCGCCAAGCCACTCGCCGAAGCCCTGCGTAAACCCAACCGCGATGTGCTGGACGATCAGGATGGGCGCCGGGAAGTCTGCGGGCAGACCGCCAAGGATGGTGGCAAGCACTGGCGGACCACCCGTCGAGGCGCCGATGGCCACCACGGCGACGTCACGCGCCTCAACGGCACGCGGCCCACCACCGGATGCAGCGGGGGGTGCGGAGACCGCGGCTGCGCCCACTCGCCTCCAGCGCTTCACGACGCGAACTTCCGACATCAGCCGCACGTTGTTCACAAGCGCGGCGCACTCAGCATCTGAGCCCGGATCACCAAACCCGTTGGGCTTGCGGAGCGCCATGAGCGCGCCCGCGTCCAGCGCCCGCATGGCGGTGCCAACCTCGTCAAACGACGTGCTGGCGGTACAGACGACAATCGGCACAGGTGTGGTTGCCATGATCCGCCGCGTGGTCTCAAACCCGTCGATCCCGGGCAGGATCACGTCCATCAGGATCACGTCAGGCCGGTGCGCGGCCACCATCGCAAGGGCTTCTTCGCCGTCGCCGGCGGTGCCCATGACGCGGAGCCGCGGGTCCTCCTCAAGGGCGTACACGAGGTAGTCGCGCATCACCCGGGAGTCCTCAACCACGAGGACGTTGATCGCCTGGGGGTCTTGGCGCGCTGTCACACGAACCGCCGGACGATGTCAACCAGGTTCTCGGAGTCAAATTCGCTCTTCACAACGTAGGCGTTCGCGCCGACGTCGACACCACGCTCGCGATCCTCCCTTGTGGCCAGCGAGGTGACGAGCACGACGGGCAGGTCCGCAAATCGCTTCTCGGCGCGAATGGCGGCCGTCAACTCAAGACCCGTCATCCGAGGCATGTCAACGTCCGAGACGATGACGTCGAACTCCTGTTCGCCAAGCACGTTGAGTGCGTCGAAGCCGTCGACGGACGTCGTCACGTCAAGACCTGCGACCTCGAGGATGCCCCGCAGGAGCGTCCGCGAGGTGATCGAGTCGTCAACGACCAGGACCCGCGGTCGCCGGACCGGGACTCCAAGCCAGGCGGCTGCCGACGACGATCTAAGGGCGGCCACCGCGGCGGCAATGAGGTCTGCAGCGCCCAAGATCGGGATGACGACACCGCTCGAAGAGACCGTCGCGCCTGTGAACGGTGGAACGGACGGCAATTGGGGGCCCAGGTGCTTGACCAGGACCTCGCGCTCGGCGCTCACGTCATCCACGACGAGGGCGATGGTGCGATCGGATGCTCGAAGCAAGACGACCGGTCGCGCCGTCTGGACAGACGGAGCAGCCCCATCCGCAAGACCAAGGACGTCCTGCAATCGAACAAGCGCCACGGGTCGGCCGTCCGCAACGACGGTTGGGCGCCCCTCGACACTGACGATGGCGTCAGGGCGCAGCCTGAACACGCGAACCATGCTGGCGCTGGGCAGGACGAACTGACGCCCGGCGACCTCCACAAGCACCCCGCGAAACGTGGCGAGGGTGAGGGGCACACGGATCTCGAACGTGCTGCCAACACCGGGCACCGAGGCGATGCCAACGGTGCCGCCGAGGTTCTCCACCTTCTCGCGCACGATGGCCATGCCCAGCCCCCTGCCGGACAGATCCGTGAGGATGGGGCTGGTGGAGAGACCGGAGTGGAAGATCAGCGCAGCGGCCTCCGCCTCAGTCATGCTGGCAGCGTCTTCGGGCGTGGTGACGCCCATCTTGATTGCGGCCTCCACCACCCGGGGCACATCAATCCCGGCCCCGTCGTCCGCAACGGAGATCTCAACCTGGCTCTGACCCACTTGTCGAACGCTGACGGTGATCGCCGCTCTGGCAGGCTTCCCGAGCGCCAGTCGCGTGGCCGGTGGTTCAACCCCATGGTCAACGCCGTTGCGCAGCAGATGGATCAGCGGGCTCTTGAGTTCGTCAAGAACGCGCCGGTCAATCTCGATGTCCTGGCCGCTCACACGGAGGTCGGCGTCCTTGCCCTGCGCCCGGGCTGTCTCGCGCACGGTGCCTGCCAGCCCTCCAAGCAGGTGCGAGCACGGCAGCATCAGGGTGCTCTTGGCATTCTCGAGCAGCCGGTCCGTGATGGCGGCGAGTGACGCTGCATCCTGCTGCGCGGTTCGCGCAAGGTCCAGGAGCGCCTGCTCGAGCGGGCGCTCGCTTGCGGCCTCAGCACCGCGACCGCTGGCGGCTCCTCGAAGCGCAGCACCGGTCAGGGCTCCGGGTCCGGCCGGCCGTGCTTGGCGCCGGTTCCGCGCAGCCACCTCGCTGCTGAGCTGCCGCAGTGCCTCGGCGTGCGAGGCCGCGTTGATCCTTGCGCCGACGAGCAGTTCCGCCTCTTGCATCAGGACCATCAGCTTTGCCACCGGGACCCTCACGGACTCGGTCCCCGACGTTGCGCCAGACTGTGTGGCCGCGTCCGGCGCAACGGCGCGCAGCGGGAGACCGGGCGCCGCTGGTCGAGGCGACGCGGACTGGGGCAGCGGCCTTTGGGCAGGCGGCGTCTCGTCCGCGGTGAGTTGCCGGATCGCACGCAGCGCGGCCGCTTCCCGCTCCACCTGGAAAGCCGCCGGGACGGCGCCGGGGTCGTTGCACGCCGCTGCCAGCGCCACCAGCCCTGCGTGGGCCGCGTCAAGCGCCACCGGTGTCAGCGCAAGCACGTCGCGTTTTGCAGCCGAGAAGAGTGCCTCCAGTTCTGCGCAGATCACCTCGGCTCGGCTGAAGTTGACCGCGCGCGCCGCTCCCTTGAGCGAGTGTGCGTCCCGGAACACGCGCTCAACCACCGCGGCCCGGTCAAGACCTTCGTCGCGCTCAAGCGCCACGAGACCCGCCGTCATGGCCTCGATGTGCTCGGAAGCCTCAACACGGAAGGTCTCGACAAGCCGTGCCAGAAACTGCGCTCGGCGGTCATCCACGGGGGGCTGCGGCTCCCTCAGATCTCACGGATCGCTGTGGACATCTGAGGCTCACTCCACTCGCTGCTTGTCCACCAGGTCCTTCAGGCGCCCGCCAAGCTCCTGGAGGCTCCGCGCAGACGTCTCGAGCTGCAGGGAGCCCGCCATGTTCTGGCTTGTGGCCTGCCGGATGCTGTTGAGCGCTGCGGCAATCTGCTCCATGCCGGCCAACTGCTGGTCGCTTGATGCGGCAATCTGAACCGCAGCCTGCGATGCCTCGCTGACGCTGCCAACCAGCACGCGGATTGATTCGCCCGCGTCGGCGGCCTGCTTGACGCCTGCCGCAACCGCCTTCGAGCCCTGCTCGGTTGCCATGACCGCCGCACTGGTGGCCTTTTGGACCTCGAACAGGATCGACCGGACCTGGGTTGTGGCATGACGTGACTGCTCGGCGAGACTCTTGACCTCCTGGGCCACCACGGCAAAGCCCTTGCCAAACTCGCCCGCCCGCGTCGCCTCAATCGCGGCGTTGACGGCCAGCATGTTGGACTCTTCAGCCAAGTCATTGACGGTGGCGATGATCTCGCCGATGGCCTGTCCCTGCTCAGATAGCCGCACGACCGCGTCTGCAATCCCAGCCATTTGGTCAGAGATGTGGCGCATGCCCTCCAGCGTCTCCGCCACGGCCCGCCTGCCCGCGTCACCAACTGTCTCGGTCCGTGCAGCAACCTCCTGCACGCCCCTCGCCTTGGTTGCCGTGAGCTGCGCAGTCTGCTTGACCTCCTCCGCGGTTGTTGATGTCTGGCTGATGGCCGTGGCCGTCTCGGCAGCGCCAGCGGCCACCTGCGACACCGTGACCAAGATCTCCGTGGACGACGCCGCAAGGACGCTGAGTCCGGTCTGGAGGTCTCCGTTGAACTCCCGCAGGTTGTCGGTCATCGTGTTCAAGTTGGACCGCAACAGATCGAAGTCACCGCGGTACTGGTCCGTGATGGGCCGCGGGATCTCGCCGCGCGCAATCCTGTCGATATGGCGGGCCGCAACCCGGAGTGGATCGATCACAGCGTCCAGCGTGTCGTTGACGCCCTTGACGATCGTGCGGTATACGCCCTCGAACTTGGCCTCGTCACCGCGTGTAGCGAGGCTGCCCTCGACGGCGGCGCGGGTCAGGCGATCGGCCTCCCCAACCATCGCGTGAATGGTGTCCGCAAGCTGGTCCATCGATGCGGCGAGCATGCCGATCTCGTCGGTTCGATGGAGGTTCAGGCGCGTTCCGAGATCGCCGTGGCTCATCGCTTGGAGCGCCTTGGCCGAGGAGGTCACCGGGGCGGCGATCGTGCGGTTCAGCAGCCAGATCAGCAGGATAGCAAGGAGCACGGCGCCCACCGCCACCAGACCAAACTCAAGCAGCGTCGTCCCCACCCGTGCCTTTGATTCCGCCACCGCTGTCGCCGCATCCGCCTGCAGTTTTGACACCAGTTGGTCCAGCGTGTCCCGCATGGTATTGAGCCGTTGTTCTTGAGGGCCCCGTCCCAGGGCCACGGCATCTGGGACGCGACCCTGGCCCACCAGGCTGAGTTCCTGTGCCACGGTTGCCTTGTAGTCTGTCCAGACCGGGTCCAGCCCGGCCAGTAGCGCGAGATCCACCGCGTCGGAAGCACCCTGCAGTGCGGACCGGGCGGCGGCCAGTTTGGTGTCGAAGTCCGTCTGCTTCTGGGCGATCTCCGCAATCAGGGCGGGCTCCCCTGCCGCGGTGGGCGAGAGCATCACTTCGAGGATGTCGGCGCGCAAATGGTTGAGGTTGCTGCGGGCCCCAAGCAATTGCACGGACGGGCCAAACTTGGTATCCACGACGCTCTGCTGTGACCGCTCGAGCGAGGTGAGCCCGGCACCAGCCGCGGCGGAGACGACGCCGAGCAGGATCAGGATGACCCCATAGCCCAGCACAATCTTCGACCGGATCCCGAGACTCTCAAACCTGCCCATGTCCTGCCTCCATTACCCTGCCGGCCCCTGTCGCGGTGTCTGTCCGCCAACCTTGAGTGCGTCATCGGCGAGCAGGCGTGCCCCGTCAAGGACAGCCAGCGCGGCCAACGTGAAGCCCTTGAAGAACCGCTCGTGTGGCCCGTGGACGATCGGGCCGCCGACACCAAGCGTTGCGACCGGGACGGCCATCACGTCGCCCACCGAGCATGTGAGCAGGCCAAACTCCGTGCCACCGCCCCGCAGCACGATCACCAGCCCCGAGTCCGTGGCGTCAACCTCGGGAAGCCCAAAGAGCGCACCCAGGTCAATCACGGCGAGGACGCGGCCGCGCAGGCTTGTGACGCCGGCAAGGAAGGACGGGGCGCCGGGCAACGACGTCAGTCCCGCAAGCTCGCGGACCTCCGCGACGTAGCACGTCTCCACCGCGTAGCGCTCTCCGCCAAGCGAGAAGGAGAGCACCTCGAGCACATCCTCGGACTCAGCCGATACGGCCGGTCGCGCGGCGATCCGGGCGCGTGCCTCCAGAAGTCGCCGCGCCGCGGCCTCGTCGCCGAATTCGCTCGCCCGGGACGAGGTCACGTCATGCACGACGACCACCCTCGATTGCGTCGGCGAATTGGGCGGCGGTCATGCCATCGGAGCCCGGCACCAGCGTTTCCGGCCGCATGCTGTTCAGGAGCCCCAACGCAATTCCAATGTGGTGCCTGGCCTTGGCCTTGTTGCCCAGCCGAGCGTAGAGCGCTCCGAGGGCATGGTGCGCCGCCACGAAATCTGGCTCGAGATACAGCGCTCGATTGAGGGCGAGGGTCTCCTCGCGCACGAGACCCAGTTCGTGGCAGATGGTCGCCTGCAGAAAGTGTGCCTCCGCGCAACCGCGATCGAGGTCCATCAGTGCGAGGCTCGCTTTCAGCGCCTCGTCAAGACGACCCTGATCCGCGAGTGACCGCACGATGGCAAGCAACCGACCCTCGGTATCCGATTCCGCCACCTCGGGAGTTGCTGGCACAACCTCACGCGCTGACATAACCGGGGCCTGCGCATCGGGTCTGCGCACCTCAGGCGTCGGCGCCACGTGGATGGCGGCAGGAGCCGCGCGGCTGGCCAGGATCGCCGTAGGCGAGTGACCCGAGACCTTGCGATAAACGGTAACCGAGGCGTGCTGTTCGGTCTGAAACATGCTGAACAGCGTCGCGTTCGCCTCTGCGGGACTCACGATCAGGCACCCGCCTTCAGCGAGCGATCTGTGGAACGCATCCACAACCCGTTGCTGGAACTCCGCGGTGAAGTACATGAGCACGTTGCGGCAGAAGATGACGTCCATTGCATTCGTATGGGTCGGCAGCGACGGCCAGGTGTCGTCCGCAAGGTTGAGACGGGCGAACTCCACCATGGAGCGAACCCGAGCGATGACCTCCAGCTTGCCGCCGCCCACGGGCCGGAAGTAGCGCGGCTGGAGCCAGTCTGGCTGTTCCCGGAACGACCACGATGTATAGGCCGCGGCTCGCGCCTTGGCGAGGAAGCCCTTGCTGAGGTCGGTGCCCAAGACAGACACATTCCAGGTCTCGATGTCAGGCACCGTTCGGCGACAGCTGATCGCCAGGCTGTAGGCCTCCTCTCCTGTACAGCAGCCCGCGCTCCAGAGCCGGAGGTTGCGGCCCTCCACCGCCCTCCGCGCAATCAGGGGCGGCAGGATGAACCGCTCGAGCGCCCCAAAGGCGGCCGGGTCGCGCATGAAGTACGTCTCGCCCACGGTGAGATGCGCCGCCAACATCTCAAACTCGGGTCCAGTCCACGCGCCCCGCGCAAACCGCTCAAGACACGTATCAAGATCGTCAATGCCGAGCTGCGCGCCGGCCTTCAAGACCCTGCGCTCCAGATCGGGCCAGCGGTCCTGCGCAAAACTCAGACCCGTCCGCTCCTCGACGCGTGCGCTGAGGCGTTGCATGAGGACCGGATCAGCGGCGGCCGTCATGTGCTGTCACGCCCGGCAGCCCCGGGTCCCGGCGTCTCAGCCGCTGAGACGGCGGGTTCTTCGGCTGACGCCATAGCCTGGCCAATCGCCGCGTCCTCCTCAAGCGAGAGCAGGCGGTCCAGATCGTGGATGAGGATGAGGCCGTCAGGAAGCTTGACTGCGCCCTCGACCAGCGCGAGGCCAGGGAGGACGATCTCACCAGGAACGATGTCCTCGGGCAGGGCGTCAATCACGCCGGTCGCCTCGTCGACGAGCAGCGCAACCGGCCGCCGACCAGTGTGGGCGTAGATCAAGTGGTCCGAAGGACGCAGGCTCCGCGGCTGGTGGCCAAAGCGGAGCCGCATGTCGATGACCGGCATGACGGTCCCGGCAAGATCCACAAGACCCAAGACGATGGCTGGGGCCCCGGGAAGCGGGGCGATTGCCACGGCGCGCAATGCGCGTCGGACCCGGTGGAGGGGCAGGGCGTAGCGCTCCGCGTCCAGCCTAAAGACCAACAGCGCCTGTTCGGGCGCACGGGCGGCGAGCGTCGCAGTTGCACTCCTCACCCGGTGCCTCGCGCGGCGGGAGAGCCACGGCAAACCGAGCGCACCGTGTCCCTACCCCAGACCGCACCGTACCACAGCCCTGTGCAGGTTCTAGAGGGCCGTTCGGGGGGGATGAGCCGCCCGCGCACGACGAGTGCGGGGCCGCAGCAGCGCGGTGCGTGCGGCCCCTGCCGACGGGCGAACTACTTCTTGGTGAGGGTCATCTCAAAGGCGCCGTGGCTGGGGTCGCCCATCCACGCCACGACAACGCTCATGGTGGTGCCGTTGACCACGCCCTGCCAGAGAGAGGCGCGCTCGGTGAGGATGAAGCCCTTGCCGCCGTCCATAAACGTGCCGACAACCGTCTCCTTGGCCGCAGCGCCGTCCGAGTTGGCGTACTCCACAGTGGCCCAGATCTTGGCGCCGTCCTGCTTGGTGACGGTGAAGGTCTCCGGCGAGCCTTTCACGGTGCCGTCCACATCCGCGTAGCTGCTGGCGCCGGTCCAGATGCCTGTGATGTCGGGGATGGCCGCGGAGGGCGTGCTGCTGCCGCAGGCGGCAACGGCGAGGACGACGAGCGTCAGGCCTGCGAGCAGGGATCGGGTTCGAACTGTCATTGGATTGAAGTCTCCTACGCTGCGCGGCGATGATCGCGGCGCAAGTCCCCTCATGACACTCCCCTGAGCGACACCTCGTCAGAGGCCGCGGTCACAGTGTCGGCGGGCCGTTGTCGAGCATTCCTGACAGCAGATGCCTACAAGCCCAAGCGGCTACGCGTGGCGCCCCGCCAACCGCGCCGCTGCAAGCCGCGCAAATGCAGGAAGGGCCTCCGGATCGGCAACCGCGCCGCCGGCAGCGACAGCCTCAATCGGGTGTCCCAGAAAGAGGCGCTTCACCGGCACCTCCATCTTCTTGCCGGTCAGCGTGCGCGGGATGGCCGGGACGGTCACGATCTCATCCGGGACGTGGCGCGGCGAGAGGCGCGCCCGGATCGCCGCGCGGATGCGGGCGTCCAGATCTGCGTCCATGCCCACTCCGGGAGCGAGCGCCACAAACAGGGGCATCCAGTACCCGCCGCCTGGCTCCTCCAGCCCGATGACAAGCGAGTCTGCAATCTCCGCGAACCCGTCCACCACGCCGTACAGCTCGCTCGTCCCGAAGCGGACGCCGTTGCGGTTGAGCGTGGAGTCGGAGCGGCCCTCGATCACCGCACCACCGGACGGTGTGAACCGGATCCAGTCGCCGTGGCGCCACACGCCCTCGAAGTGCTCGAAGTAGGACTCGCGGAGCCGTCGTCCGTCGGGGTCGTTCCAAAAGCCAATCGGCATCGACGGCATGGGCGCGGTGATCACGAGATCGCCGGTCTCGCCCACCGGCAGCGGATTGCCTGCTGGATCAAACGCCTCAACACGAGCGCCCAGCGAGCAGCACTGCATCTCGCCCGCGCGGACCGGCAGCATCGGGGAGCCGCCCACAAACGCGGTAACCAGGTCCGTGCCGCCGCTGATGGGCGCTAGCCAGACGTCGCCGCCCACCGCCCGGTAGAACCACGCAAACCCTTCCACGGGCAGCGGCGAGCCCGTGACGCCAACGCACCGGAGGTTTGCCATCGCGAAGTGCTCCCGGGGCCGAAGACCTTCCTTGCGACAGAGCATCGTGAACGCAGCGCTCATGCCCAAGTGGGTTAACTGCGCCTCGTCGGCTATCCGCCAGAGGGCGTCCATCGACGGGTGGGCCGGGTTGCCGTCGTACAGGACCGGCGTGGCGCCCACAAGCAGAGCGCCAACGATGAGGTTCCACATCATCCAGCCGGTGGTGGTGTGCCAGAGGAGGCGGTCGCCGGGGCGGACGTCAAGCTGCAGGCCAAGTTCCTTGGCGTGCTCGATCACCACGCCGCCGTGGCTGTGGACGATGGGCTTGGGGAGCCCGGTGGTGCCCGACGAGAACAGGATCCAGAGCGGATGCTCAAAGGGCACGGCCTCCGGGACCAGCCCGTCAGCACCCACAGGCGTGGCGAGAAGGTCCGCCCATGTGGTCCACTCGCCGTCGGCCAGGGCCGCTGCGGGATCCAGGTCCTGCAGCAGGACGGTTGTCCGCAAGCTGGGCAATGCGCGACGGATGTCCTGCAGCACCGTACGGCGGTCATAGTCGCGGCCGCCGTAGCGGTAGCCGTCCACGGCAATCAGGACCGCGGGGGCAACCTGCACAAGGCGGTCCACCACGCTCTGGGTGCCAAACTCAGGCGCACAGCTTGTCCAGATGGCCCCGATGCTCGCTGTGGCCAGGAAGCCGACGACGGCCTCGGGGATGTTGGGCAGGATTGCCGCGACGCGGTCGCCCTTGCCCACGCCAAGCGACCGGAGGCCGGTCGCCACGGCCGCAACCTGCGCCTCGAGGTCTGCCCATGAGGTTTCATACAGCGAGCGCTGCTCAGTACAGGCAAGCAGGGCGGGCCGCCGGTCATCGCGGCGCGCAAGCACGGCATCGACATAGTTCCCGGTGGCACCCTCAAACCAGCGGGCGCCGGGCATGGCCGCATCGGCAAGGATCCGGCTTGGCTGCGTCCGGAACGGCAGCTCGAAGAACTCCGCAATCGCGCCCCAGAACCCCTCGAGGTCGTCTGTGGACCAGCGCCAGGCGGCGGCATAATCCGGGAGGCTGATCCCCCGCGTGCGCTGGACGTGGCCCAAGAAGGCGTGGAGCCGCGACGCTTCACGGGCGGCGGCCGATGGCTCCCACAGGAGGTCGCCCTCACGGATCTGCGGCTGGGTCATCCCACGAGGATACGGCCCGCCGTGCGTCCCGGGATGGCAGCCGGGCCACAGGCTCACGCACACGGCCCGGCTGCAGCAAGCTGCCTGTGTCAGGACATGCTGGCGGCAACCACCTTGGCCTTCCACGGGACGCCCAGCTTCGGCATCAGGTAGCGGTCCAGACCGTAGTAGCCCGCCACGCGCCAACCCAAGATCAGGCCGATCGCAAGGGCGAACATGATGGGGTTGACCGACGTGGAGCCGGCCAGCAGATAGCTCATGTTCATCACGATGCCCGCAAACGCGGCGAAGCCCGCAAGCGCACCGGCCAGCAGCGCGATGCCAACGAGCAGTTCGCCCAGCACGATCAGCCAGGCGAACCAGCCCTGCGCGCCGTTGTCGATCAGCAGTTGCAGGAAGGTGCGGTACCAGTCAAACGTGATGGGGGCCGTCCCTTTCTCAGGGATGCTCACCGCGTGCTGCCAATAGCCCAGCACCGCGGTGCCGCCGTCGGTCCAGCCGTGACCCACAAGCTTGTGGTAGCCCGCGACCATCCACTCAAAGCCCAGGAAGATCCGAATGGGCAGCCAGAAAAGGCCCGCGCGGGTGTTGCTGAACAGGTACCGCGTAAACGCAGGCCCTTCAACCTCCACGAGGGTGGCGTCAGGCGCGGTGCGATCGCCAAACATCACGAACACCACCGCAAACGCGAGCACCCAGAAGGCGATCGCGGCGATGGTGCCCTCGGTGCTTCCCTGGGCGGGGAAGAACCACGGGTTCTCCATATAGACCAGGATCGCTGCGGCGATCAAGGCAAGCGGCGTTACCAGGGGGCGGTAACGGGACGACACTGCGTCACCCTCCGTGCACCGCCGGGCTGAACCGTTGGCTGTTCGACGTAGACAGC
>CAIXZV010000459.1 GCA_903924005.1 uncultured Chloroflexota bacterium
CGTAGTGGCCGCCTGCAGGTCCGACTGCGCGAGCAGCAGCCACGTCCGGGGATCAGCCGCGCTCATAGATCGTCGTCCCTTCGCGGGCGGCCGTCACCGACACGGCCCCGTCCGCCGCTGATGCCAGCCGAGCCGGCGTGGTGACGATGACATCCTTGGCGACACCGATGCCGCGAAGCATGCGCAGGATCTCGACGGTCGCGGCCTGTCGGTCGGCGATGGCATCCTCGACGACGAGGAGGTCGATGTCGCTGTCGGCGACCGCCTCGCCACGAGCCTGCGAGCCGAACAGGACGATCCGCTGCGGGTGCACCCCATTGACGATCCGCTCGACAGCGACCGCGAGCGCGGCCCGCACGGACTCGCTGACCTGCAGCCCCGCGAGTCGTGTCCGGGATGCGGCCGGGATGCGACACCCAGCAAGTGTCGCCCCGAGCGCGATCGCTGCGGCACGGTCGGGAGCGATCTCCTGTCGGGCGATTGCCACGAGGGCGGCCCACGGATACTGCGACGACGGTTGATAGCGGCGGGCGAGACGAACCGCAGCACCGGTCGCGACGAGGTCGCCGAGCGCCCGCTGGGCAGAGCTCAGCGGAACTTCGATCACCTCGGCAACCTGACCCATCGCGAGGCCGTCCGCGGCGGCGTCCAGCGCGAGGATTGTGGCAGCGCGAACCGGGCTGAGGATGCTCATCTCAGGCGCAGACTACGCCATCTGCGTAGTTCGTCAAGCAGCCTCGCCGCCGGGCGTCGTGCCCGATTGCCGGCTCAGGCCGTCGGTGGCACCCACTCGGTGATGGTCCGGACCTCGGCGATCTTGTCAATCAGATCCGGGTCCAGCGCCTCGGCGGCGGCAATGCCCGTCTCGATGGCCGTGAGGCAGAGGATGCCCTCGTTGATGGTGGCCAGGCGGATCTCGGCGGCGTCGCGGACCGCCCCGGAGCGCGGCGTTGGCGTGTTCACGCAGAGGCGCACGCGGCCGCCGGCGATGGCGTCAAGGATCGCGGGCTCGCCGTTGGGGCCAGCGGAACCAACCTTCGCCACAAGGTCAGCGTCAATGCCGGCGTCAGCCAGCGCGGCGCGCGTCCCCTCGGTGGCCCACAGCCGGTAGCCGGCCTTGACGAGCGCCCGGGCCAGACGCAGCAGGCCCCACTTGTCGCGGTCCGCGATGGACAGCAGCGCCACGGGCACTTCTTCCCCGGGGGCGGCGCGCGGCGGCACCAGCGACGCACCCGTGAGCGCCTTCGCCATGGCGACGCGCGGATCCTCGGAGATGCCGATGACCTCGCCCGTGGACTGCATAAACGGCCCCACCGACGGATCCACGCCCTTGAGCTTGGCCGTGGAGAACGCCGGGGACTTCACCGCCACAAACGGCGGCGGCGGCAGATGTCCGCCCTTCCAGCCCAGATCCCGCAAGGACGCGCCCAGCGAGATGCGCACGGCAAGCTCCACCATCGGCACGCCCGTCACCTTGGACAGGAACGGCACGGTGCGCGAGGCGCGCGGGTTCACCTCAATCAGATAGACGCCGTCCTCTCGGACGATGAACTGGGCGTTGACGAGGCCCTTCGCGCCAAGCGCCAGACAGATGCGCTCCATCGTGGAGACGATCAGGGACTGGTCTCCCTCGGACACGCTCTGCGGCGGGAACCAGGCGATGGAGTCGCCCGAGTGGATGCCCGCGCGCTCCACGTGCTCCATGAGGCCAGGGATGAGGACCTCAGTGCCGTCGCTGACGGCGTCGATATCCACCTCGATGCCTTCGAGGAACCGGTCAATCCGCACGGGGCGGTCCGGATCCACGATTGAGGCTGCAGCCAGATGGCGCGCCAAGTCCTCGGGTGAATACGCAAAGTCAATGGCCAGCCCGCCAATGACAAACGACGGCCGCACGATGACCGGGTAGCCGATGCGCTCCGCGAGCGTGAGCGCCTCCTCGATGGACTCGGCCATGCCGCCTTCGGGCTGCGGGATGCCAAGCCGGTCCAGCAGGGCTGAGAAGCGGGTGCGCTCCTCGGCCTGGTCGATGGCCTCAAGGTCAGACCCCAGCAGCGACACGCCCGACGCCACCAGCGGCCCGGCAAGGTTGAGCGGCGTCTGCCCGCCAAACGCCACAACCGCGGGCAGCGGCGTCTCGCCGGCCGGCGTCTCAAAGTCAATGATGCTGCGCACGCTCTCGGCGTCCAGCGGCTCAAAGTACAGCCGCGTGGAGGAGTCAAAGTCCGTGGACACGGTTTCGGGGTTGGAGTTGACCATGACGGCCGACCAGCCGTTGCGGCGCAGGACATCGGCCGCCTGGACGGCGCAGTAGTCAAACTCAATCCCCTGCCCAATCCGGACGGGGCCTGAGCCGATGACCAGGGCAGCCGGGCGCGCGGCCGGAGGGGCCTCGGGGGGCGAGCCCGCGGACGCATAGGTTGAGTAGAAGTACGGCGTCTCGGCGGCAAACTCGGCGGCGCACGTGTCCACCATGGCATAGCCCGGGGCGAGCCCAAGCGTGCGGCGGGCGTCCCGCAGCGCGGGCTCCTTGACGCCGGCCAGCGTGGCGAGGTCGCGGTCCGCGTAGCCAAAGCGCTTGGCGGTGGCCAGCAGCTCGGCCGCCTCCGCATCGGCAGGCTCCGCGAAACGCGGGCCCATCTCGCGCACATCGGCCTCCAGCGCGATATTCCGCCCCATCTCGGCCAGGAACCAGGCGCTGATGCCCGTGGCGCGGCGGACCACCTCCTGCGGCACGCCCCGTCGCAGCAGCCCAAGCACACGCCAGAGCCGCGAGTCTGACGGCTCAAGGAAGCGCTTCAGGACGATGGGCGCAGCAGAGCGCTGGGCGAGCCGCGTGCTCTCGCAGGCCTGCCCCGACGGGTCAACCCAGCGGATGGGCGCGTCCTCAATGGTGAGCGAGTCAAGCCCGCCCACGCCAACGCGGATGCCGTCGCCCTCATCGTCTGCGGCCACGCCGCCGTAGACCAAGGCCAGGTAGTCAAACGTGGGCTTCCAGGAGGGGTCCTCGCCCAGCGGTCCCGCGCCCGCCTGCTCAAGCCCCCGCAGCGCCTTGTTCAACGCGGCGCCAAAGGTTCGGTCGATGGCCATCACTTCGCCGGTGGCCTTCATCTGCGAGCCGAGGCGGCGGTCAGCGCCCGGGAACTTGTCAAACGGGAACCGCGGCAGCTTCACCACCACGTAGTCCAGCGCGGGCTCAAAGGCCGCCACGGTGGTGCCAGTCACAACGTTGGGGATCTCCGCGAGCGTTCGCCCGGCGGCGATCTGCGCGGCGACGCGGGCAATTGGGTAGCCCGTGGCCTTGGAGGCAAGCGCGGAGCTGCGCGACACGCGGGGGTTGACCTCGATGACCGCGTAGTCCGTGGAGTCCGGCGACAGCGCAAACTGCACGTTGCAGCCGCCCTCCACGCCCAGCCCGCGGATGATCGCCAGGGCCGCGCTGCGCAGCCGCTGGTGGACGGTGTCCGTGAGGGTCTGGACGGGGGCCACCACGATGGAGTCGCCCGTGTGGACGCCAAGCGGGTCCACGTTCTCCATGGAGCACACGGCAATGCACGTGTCCTCGTGGTCGCGCATGACCTCGTATTCGATCTCCTGCCAGCCGACGAGGCAGCGCTCCACCATGACTTGCTTGATGGGGCTTGCCCGGAGCCCTGACTTCACGCGCTCCCAGTAGGCCTCCTCGGTCTCCACGATGCCGCCGCCGGTGCCGCCAAGGGTGAACGCGGGGCGGACGATGGCCGGCAGGCCGATTTCCCTGAGCGCTTTCTGCGCTGAGGCATGGCGGGCTTGGTCGTCTGGCCCCTCGACAATCCAGGACGGCGCGTACGGCTGGCCAAGACGATCCAACAGGTCGCGGAAGGCCTCGCGGTCCTCCGCCATACGGATGGCCTCAAGCGGCGTCCCCAGCAGGCGCACGTTGTGGCGCTCAAGGACCCCGGCTTCGGACAGCGCCATGGCCAGGTTCAGCGCGGTCTGGCCGCCAAGCCCCGCAAGCAGGCCCTCGGGCTTCTCGCGGGCGATGACGGCCTCGATGGCAGGCACCGTGAGCGGCTCCAGGTACACGGCGTCCGCCACGGTGGGGTCCGTCATGATGGTGGCCGGGTTGGAGTTCACAAGGATGGTGCGGACGCCCTCGGCGCGGAGCGCGCGGCAGGCCTGGGTGCCCGCGTAGTCAAACTCCGCCGCCTGACCGATGACCACAGGGCCCGAACCCAGGATCAGGACGGACTTGGGCTTTGGCCGATGGGCGGCGGGGCGCGGGACCAGGCCGCTCGGCTGCGCGTCAGCCACGGCGGGCCCCTCTGGCGTTCAGCTTGGCCGCATCGGCAAAGCGGTCAAACACCGCCAGCGCGTCCAGCGGTCCGGGCGCGCCCTCGGGGTGGTACTGGACGGTCTCGATGGGCTTCTCCGCGTGGCGGAGCCCCTCC
>CAIXZV010000460.1 GCA_903924005.1 uncultured Chloroflexota bacterium
CAACCCGCATCACCGTGCTTGGCGCGTTTGGCGGGCCGCGACTTGATCACGCGCTCGCCAATCTCTGGCTCCTTGCGCACCCGGCGCTCGCCGGCATCGACGTCATCCTGCTTGACGGCGCCGCCCGCGCCCGTCTGCTCACCGCGCCCAACGAGTCCGGGTTGCCCGTCACGCAACTCCTGGCGGGTCCGGTTGGCGCGCTTGTCACCCTGCTCCCGTTTGGCGGTGACGCTCTGGGTGTGACGACGGGCGGTCTTCGCTACCCGCTGCAGGCTGAGCCGCTACGGCCCGGGCCCGCCCGTGGGCTGTCGAATGTCCGCGACGCGGCGGACGCGTCGGTGACCCTTGCGGCGGGCCGCCTGCTCATCGTCGAGGGCGCGGCGTCCGGCGAGGGCGCGGCGTCCGCACCGTCTGAGTTGTCCGGCGAGGACGCGGACTAATCGAAGTTCCCGGGGCATTCGAGACACGTGCGGGAGCCCGCCCCGCCCGAGCGCGGCGCGGCGCGCAACGGCCACCCGCCCGAAGGGTGAACGGTTTCATGGTGCAACGTTTCACCCGCGTGGCGGCGCGTTTGTTGCGCCGCGAGGCCTAGCCACGGGACAAACCGTGCATGGGAGGGGTGGATCGTTCCGGGACGGAACCGTTCACCCGCGGGACGGGTGAGGCGCGCGGCCGGCACTGGGGCCCCGGGCTCGCATGCCTCAGGCTCGCAAGCCGAAGGCACTACAACTAGACTCCGCGCCATGAGCACCCTGCAAGTGGGCGATCCAGCCCCCGATCTCGCCCTTCCCGATGAGCATGGCGTTGTCCGCCGCCTTGCCGACCGCCGCGGCTTGTGGACCGTCATCTACTTCTACCCCGCTGACGACACCCCCGGCTGCACCACCGAGGCCTGCCAGTTCCGCGACCTCCACGACGACGTGGCTGGGCTTGATGCCGCGATCTGGGGCATCAGCCCCGACGGATCTGGCAGCCACGCCGCGTTCCGAGCCAAGTTTGGTCTGCCGTTCACGCTCCTCAGCGACGAGGACCATGCTGCCGCGGATGCGTGGGATGCCTGGCGTGAGAAGCTCAACTACGGCAAGCGCTACATGGGGATTGTGCGGTCCAGTTACCTCGTGGACCCGGATGGGAACATCGCGACGGCCTGGCCGACGGTGAAGGCCGACGGGCACGCCGCGCAGGTGCTCGAAGCGCTCCAGACGGCCATCGCGGCGCGGGCCAAGTGATGGCCGAAGGTCACACGTTCTGCGCGCAACTGACGCGGGACATGGACAGAGGCCTCGCCCGTGGGGGGAAACGAGCGAGACCTCCGGCGCAGAGGGTAGCACAGGGCTCAAGACGAAACCGAATGCCTACGAAGGCCAAGGAACAGTGACAGCCATGGCCGACACGCCTCCGCGCACGCCCCACAATTGGCGTCCGGGACGGTTCATGGTGATCGTCGCCCACCCCGACGATGCCGACTTTGGACCGGCCGCAACAGCCGCGAAGTGGATCGATGCGGGCTCGATTGGGCGGCTGGTTTGCTGCACCAGCGGTGATGCCGGCGGCGACGACTGGCGGACGGACCCTCTTGAGCTTGCGGCCACGCGCGAGGCTGAGCAGCTTGCTGCCGCGACCGTTGTGGGTTACGAGGGCGTCGCGTTCCTGCACCAGCCAGACGGGGCGCTCGCGAACGATTTGGCCCTCCGCGAACAGCTGGTCCGGGAGATCCGGACCTTCAGGCCGGACGCTGTTCTCGCGGTGGACCCTGACACGCTGTTCTACACCGATGGCGGCGTCAACCACACCGATCACCGGGCCGCAGGGATTGCCGCGGTGGACGCGGTGTATCCCGCCGCCCGCAACGCGATGTCATTCCCCTGGCTGGCCCGCGACGGCCTGCTGCCGCACCCGGTGCGGCGCCTGTACCTGTTCTGGACAAACCACGCCGACGCCTGGGTGGACACGACGGCCACCCTGCACCGCCGGATCGACGCCCTGCGCGCCCACGCGAGCCAGATACGCCGCCCAGAGCAACTCGAGGAGCGTATGCGCGCATGGGCACGCGAGGAGGGCGCGGCCATCGGCTGTGCCGCCGCGGACGCCTTCCGAGTCATCGTGATCGATGAAGACGAGCCCGTCTCCGGGGAGAGCGAGGTCGCCGCAGGCTCATGACCCGGCCGTGGGGCCACGAGCCGTGCGGCCACGAACGGCTGTGCAGGAGACGCCTCGGCTTGGTACTCTTCCGCGGTCGGCGGCGCCCCCGTCGTCATGTTCCGTTGCCCATCGAGTTCAGCCCCCCGAGTCCCGCAAGCAGGAGCCCGACTCCCTCGTGACCCTCGATCAGACCCAGGAGTTCCTCGTCCAGCCGGTCGATGCCTCTTGGCTCCAGTGCAACATCGAGTGCCAGGAGGCCTGCCCTGTCGGCACGAACTGCCGCGGGTACCTGAACCTCGCTGCCGAAGGGCGGTTTGAGGAGGGCTACCTGCTCGCCCGCGAGCCAAACCCTGTGGCCGCGATGTGCTCCTACGTCTGCTCCGCCCCGTGCGAGCGCGCGTGCCGCCGCGGCGACATCGACCGCCCGCTGGCCATCCGCGCCATGAAGCGCTTCCTGGTTGAGTGGCACGAGGCCTCGGGCATCCCGGACGTCATGCCCGCCATCAACGCGCGCGCCGAGAAGGTCGCCGTGATTGGCGCGGGCCCCGCCGGTCTCGCCGTGGCGCGCGAGCTGGCCACCCGCGGCTACCAGATCACCGTCTACGACAGCCTTCCGTTTGGCGGCGGCACGCTGCTCATGGGCGTCCCAGCCTTCCGGCTGCCGCGCGAGGCCATCGAGATGGACGTGCGGCTTGTGGAGCGCCTCGGCGTCACGTTTGTCTACGACACGACCATCGGCGTGGACATCACCTTTGAGCAGCTCCAGCGGGACTTTGACGCCATCGCCATCTGCACGGGCGCCATGAACCCGGTGGTGTTGGACCTGCCCGGTGCGGATCTGGACGGCGTTCAGTACGGCGTGGACTTCATGAAGAAGGCCAACCTCGGGCAGGAGCTTGAGGTTGGAGACCACGTCATCGTCATCGGCGGCGGCTACACGGCCATGGACTGCGCGCGCACCAGCCTGCGCTTTGGCGCGTCGGACGTGAAGATCGCCTACCGGCGCACCCGCTCCGAACTTGTCGTGGACGAGGAGGAGCTGGGCGAGACCGAGCGAGAGGGCGTCGCGATCGACTTCCTCGTAAGCCCGGTGGAGCTGATCGGCGTCGAGGGCAAGCTTGCGAAGGTCAAGTTCCTGCGCAACAAGCTGGGCGAGCCGGACGCCTCCGGTCGCCGCTCGCCCGTGCCCATTGCCGGGTCTGAGTTTGAGCTCCCGTGCGAGACCCTGATCCCGGCGGTCTCACAGGCCGCTGACCTTGCGTTCCTGCCCGTCGAGTCCGCGTTTGAGGTCAACCGCGGCCGCATCAAGGTTGACCCGGCCACGTACGCCACCAACGTGCGCGGCGTGTTTGCCTGCGGGGACTTCGTCACCGGCCCCACCACGATGATCGAATCGGCCGGCCACGGCAAGAAGGCCGCCTACGCCATCGACCGCTACCTGGACGGCCGCACGGACGTCACGGTCACCCCCAACGTCAAGATCACCAGCTCCTGGCGCCACGAGATGCCCGAGCTGTACGACGTGCTTCCGCGCCAGCACATCCCCGTGCTGCCGGTGGCGGCGCGCATGCCCTCAGTTGACCCAACCGTGAACTTCACCACGCAGGTGGAACTGGGCTATGAGGCAACGGCCGCGGTGGCCGAGTCCACCCGCTGCCTGATGTGCAACTACAACATCTGGTTTGACCCGTTCCGGTGCGTGTTGTGCGGCGCGTGCGCCGACGTCTGTCCGGAGGGGGTCATCCACATGCTGGATGTGAACCAGCTCAAGACCGAAGGACTCCTGCCGGAGATCGAGGAGGCCTACGGGTGGTCGCAGGGCGCGGCCATGGTCCTCGACGAGGAGCGGTGCATCCGCTGCGCCCTATGCGTGAAGCGGTGCCCGTTTGATGCGATCACCATGGAGCGGTTTGAGCTCCAAGAGATTTCGAGTGACGGGCGGCTCTACAAGGAGTCGTACCGAGACGCGCAACTCGCCGGGACGGCCGGCGCTGCAGGAGGACCCAGGTGAGTTTCCTCGAGCGGGTCGACCAGAGCATCAGGCGGTCCCCCGTCTGGCGCTCGATCTTCCGCAACCCGTACCCCAACGACGAGCGGTCGCGGGCGTACGCGGTCATGAACAACGTGTTCCTGCACCTGCACCCCGTGCGGGTCAGGCAGCATGCGGTCAAGTTTGCGTACACATTCTGCCTGGGCGGCCTCAGCTTCTTCCTGTTCCTCGTGCTGACGGTCACCGGTGTCTACCTGATGTTCTTCTACATCCCGTCGGAGACACAGGCGTACTCAAACATCCTGGACATCCAGTCACGCGTGGCGTTTGGCCTGCTGACACGGAACGTCCACCGGTGGGCCGCCCACCTCATGGTGTTCTTCGTCTTCCTGCACATGATGCGGGTCTTCTACCACGGCGCCTACAAGCCGCCGCGCGAGTTCAACTGGGTCGTGGGCGTGGTCCTGCTCTTCCTCACGATCATGCTCAGCTTCACCGGCTACCTGCTCCCCTGGGACCAGATCGCCTACTGGGCCATCACCATCGGTACCAACATGGCGGGCTACGCGCCGCTGTTCAACACCCCCTCCAAGCTGCTCCTGTTGGGCGGGATCGAGGTGGGCCAGAACACGCTGCTGCGGTTCTACGTGTTGCACATCATGGTGTTCCCGCTCGTCGCTGCCATCTTCCTCGCGGTCCACTTCTGGCGGATCCGCAAGGATGGCGGCATTAGCGGCCCGCTCTGAGCCGACGAGGGACGACGAGAGATGGCTGACACCGAGAACAAGCCTGCAGAGGCCCGGGTGGTGACACCTGTGGATCCCGCGCGGCGAACAGAGATTGACAAGCAGCGCGTGCCGATGTCGGCGCGCCCGTACCGCCTGCTGGCGCTGGTCAAGCAGGACGCGGTTGTCCGGGTTCAGAAGGAGCCCGACGACACCGTCATGACCTGGCCGCACCTGCTGGCCATCGAGTTCATGGCGGCGGCGCTCATGAGCATCTTCCTGCTTGCGATGGGCCTGTTCATCAACGCCCCGCTGGAAGACCTCGCAAACGGCAACATCACGCCGGCCGTGGCAAAGGCGCCGTGGTACTTCCTGGGTCTCCAGGAGCTGCTGGCCTACTTCCACCCGACGGTTGCAGGCGTGCTCGTGCCGACGTTCGTCCTTGTCGGCGCCGCCCTGATCCCCTTCCTCGACCGGGGCAACCTGCAGGCCACGCGGCCCTCGGACCGCAAGACCATCGTCGTCCTGTTCTCGCTCATCGCGGGTCTTGGGCTCTTCGTCACCTTTGTCGGGATCTTCTTCCGAGGCCCCGGCTATTCGTTCGTCATCCCGTACCTCGAGTTCTTCTCGATCGGGACGCCGGGCCTTCACTTCGCCCTCTGACCGAAGGAAACCGGAGTCATGAGCAACTACCAGGTCGAACCCGCCAACAAGCCACAGGCCCTCACAAAAGAGGCCCTCAAGGCCATCCGCCATGAGCAGGTCCAGGGCGTGTCCCGGCGCGAGCTCCTGCGCGGCTCCCTTGCCGCCGGCATGGGCCTCTGGCTTCTGGAGGTCACCGCGGGGACCATCGGGTTCCTGTGGCCAAACCTGCAGGGCAAGTTTGGCGGCGATGTCGTCGTCGGCACGCTGGACAAGGTCAAGGCCGACAACTCCAGCCTGCCCATCGCTGACGGCTTCCCGGCCTACGTGTCGTCCGCCAAGGCGTTTGTGGTCCTGGTGGACCCGTCGCAGCCGCGGTTCATCCCGGGCGCGGACACCTCGGGCGACGGCGTGGCGGTCAACGTGCGGGCGCTCTACCAGCGCTGTCCGCACCTTGGCTGCAAGCCAAACCCGTGCCAGAAGAACTTCTGGATGGAGTGCCCCTGCCACGGCTCCCGCTACGACCGGCTTGGCCAGAAGGCGCTTGGCGCCCAGTACGGCCCGGCGCCGCGCAGCATGGACCGGTTTGCCACCCGCGTGGATGCGGACGGCACGCTCATCATCAACACCGGCAAGATCACCCTTGGTCCGCTGCCCATCGCGGTTGGCCAGCCGGGGATCATCCCGCCGCGCAGCGCCACCGGCTGCATCTAGACCCGTCATGCAACGCCCGCCAACCCACCGAGGACTCCGATGACCGACCAGCCCGGCCGCCCGCCCGAGGAGCGCCTGCCCGCGCCGCGGCCGTCGTCCGCGCCGGTGCCCGGTGCGCGCTTCTCGGCGCCGCCGTCGGCCCACCGCAACGACCTCACGCCCGAACGTGCAGCAAAGATCGTCCGCCAGTCCGCAAGCGCGCGGTGGGTGGGCTTTCTCGCCGTCACCGTGGTGGCGCTGTTTGTGATTGGCTACTACTTCTACGAGCTAGGTCTGCCCGGGGGGATGTCCAAGCCCCGTCTGCAGGCCGCAACGGAAGAGCAGCAGGTCACCGCGGTTGAGCGCGGCTACAACATCTACCAGGCCAACTGCGCGCAGTGCCACGGCGTGCAGGGCGAAGGCGGCAAGGGCCCCACGCTCAACCGTCAGGACAAGCTGTTTGCCCACCTGAACCCGGACTACATCCGCAACATGCTCCAGGTTGGCGGCCGCTACGCGTGCGGCACGGCCACCTCGATCATGCCGGTCTGGTCCAACACCGGGAACCCGCCGGGACCCCTCAACTACAAGCAGGTCAACGACCTGATCGCGTTCCTGCGCGCGTCCAAGGCGGAGACCTTCACGGTGCGGGACGCGTCAAAGTTTGAGCCGGTCATCCCCACGCCCGGGGCGACGGCGCAGACGTTCACCGGCTGGGTTGACCCGGCGTACCAGCCCGCCGCGGGCGCCACGCCGTACCCGGCCTGCTGGCAGGCTGAATTCACCAGTGCAACCGCCGCGCCGGCTGCCTCGGGCTCGCCCGGCGCCTCCAGTGCGCCCGCGTCGCAGGCACCGGTTGGGGCCGCGGTCAACGAGACCGCGCTCAACATCGCTTTTGGCACCGCCGCCTTGACCGCACCAGCCGGCGCCGACTTCACGCTGAACTTTGACAACCAGGATGCGGGCATCCCGCACAACATCGTGATCAAGGACGCCGGCGGCGCCACCGTGTTCACCGGTGATCTCGTGACGGGGCCCAAGCAGATTGCCTATAGCGTCAAGGCGCTGGCAGCAGGGGACTACACCTTTGTCTGTGCGGTCCATCCCAACATGACAGGCACCCTGAAGGTCGGGAACTGAGCGATGACGCAGACCGCACTCCCCGCCCCGCACGCCGGTAGCCGCCGGACGTTCTTTGGCCTGTTTGACGCCGACGGCTGGGCTTGGGCCACGGTCAAGGCCGTGTTCTGGTTCATCGTCCTGATCGTGATGCTGGGGTACATCCCGGACCGGGCGTACTACTTCACCGTTCAGAAGACCGTGGACATCGGCGTCCTCAAGTGGGCACCCATCAACTTCTGCCCGCCCGAGAATGAGACCGTGCCGTGCCCAGCGCCGGCCGGTGCCTCCCTCCCGTGGCACCCCGCACCCGGAGAACTCCAGCTGCCGGCCTCGCGCACGGACGGCGTTGCCGCGGTGATCGGCGCCACGTACCTGTACGCGGGCGGAACCGACGGCCAGACCGCCTCGGCTGCCACATACGTCTCGCACGTGGTGGGGCTGGGCAACCTTGACAAGTGGGCTGCTGCGCCCGCAATGCCCGCAGCGCGTGCTGACGCGGCGTCCGTGGTTGTGGGCAACACGCTGTACGTCATTGGCGGCCTCGGCCCCGATGGCAAGCCCACCAGCACCGTGTTCACGCTGACGGTTGCCAACGATGGCACCCTCGGCGCCTGGAAGACGGACGCCATCGCGCTACCGGCCCCGCGGGCCGGTGCCTCCGCTGTCGCTGTCTCGGACGGCTTCGTGGTCCTCGGCGGCACCGATGGCACTGTTGCCACCAAGAGCGTCTGGAAGTCGCAGGTTGACGCCAAGGGCGTCGCCGGCGCCCTCAAGGAGCAGTACCCGCTCTTCGAGGCCAACACGGATGGCTTCGCCGCCCATGTCGGCGACGCGATCTTCGTGATTGGCGGGCGCAACGACAAGAACGAAGTTGTGGCCACCGTCCAGCTGATGCTGGTGGGCGGGCCCAACGCCACCGCCAAGGATCCCAACATCGTCGTTGGATCCGCGGCCAGCGCGCAGACCAACTTGCCGGGCCCGCGCACCAACCTTGCGGGCTTTGTCGCCAACGGCGGCATCTATGTCACTGGCGGCTCCGACGGCGTTGGTGACCGCACCGAGACGATGTGGGCCATCCCGGATGCCGCAGGCGTTATCCCCGCGTGGAACCACCTGGCCCAGACCGATCTTGGTGAGGGCATTCAGGGCGCCTCCGGTGTCGCAGCCGGGTCATACGCGTTCATCCTGGGCGGCCAGACCGCCAAGGGCGTCACCGCTGGCTCCGCGCGCGCCAACATGGCACCGCAGCAGCCGTTCTTCCAGGTGGGTCTGCTGGGCCTCACCATTCCGGCGCTCAAGCTGGACGGCGAGGTTGGCCAGCAGATTGGCTACCTGAATGCGGCAACGGTTGGCGCGGTGAACTTCATCCTGATGATCCTCATCGGATGGGCGTTCAACCACAAGGCGCGAACACGCGAGCTGCTGGGCAAGCTCCGCCGCAAGGCATAGGCCACGGGCGCAAGCCCCACAATCTGCAACAGGCAGACGGCCGTCGGGAAACCGGCGGCCGTTTCGATTCTCGGCGGCGGCTGGCCAGACGTGAGCCGCTGGGAGGCCCAACTGCGCGGTGCCGATACGATTTGGCCGGACCGGTGGCCATCTGCGCGGTGAAATGGGGCCGCAGGGCACGAGTGGCCACGGAAGCGGACAAACCGACGCGTCCGCTGCGCAGATGGGCCTCTGGGCGGCCCAGTGCCGCGGCGGCCGGACGGCGCAACGTGCTAAGCGCACCGTTCGCCGGCGCGTCTCAGCCCGGCAGTTGGCCTTCGCCGGGATCAACCGGCCCGCGCTTGACCGGCAGACCCAGCCGCGCCCAGTAGTCGATGCCGCCAGCCACGCTGCCCACGTCCTCAA
>CAIXZV010000461.1 GCA_903924005.1 uncultured Chloroflexota bacterium
AACGCGTCGTCGCCGCGGAACAGGAACCGCGCGAGATAGCCGCGCGCCTCCCCCACCGTGACCGGGATTGCCTCAAGGACCGCGTCAAGCACCGTTGTGCCCGGGATTGCCGCGTCTCGCAACTGTGCGAGATACGCGGGCGAGACCTGGTGGCCAAAGGTGACGGCGCCATCGAGCGGCGGGAGGTCGCCCGCTATGGTGCGCAGGAGCGTGGTCTTGCCGGCGCCGTTGGGTCCGACGATGCCGATGCGGTCGCCGCGCTGGGCGGCGAGGAACGGCGCCCGCGCCACCGTCACCGGGTCTTTGGCGTCCGTGCCGTCCGCCAGGAGTGCGCCCCGACCGGGCAGGTACCCCACGGCAAGCTCGTCGAGACGGATGACCAGCTCGCCGCTGCGCACAGGCCCGCCGACGAGCGCCTGGCCCTTGAGGCGCAGTGCCCTGCCTGAGCGCGGCGTCTCCACCTTGGTGTCCTTGAGCCGCTCCAGACGCGCCTCGTGCTCGTGCATCTTTGTGTGCTTGCGCTGGCTGCGGTACTTCTGGACGAGATCGGTCTCTTTCTCGATCGCGCCGGTCAGGTTCTCGGCCTCCCGCGCCGCCCGCTCATCGCGCTCGATGCGCTGGCGGTGGTACGCGGAGTAGTCGCCGCGGAAGACGGTGAGCTTGCGGTCTCGCAGCTCCCAGACTCGCGAGACGGTGGCGTCAAGGAAGGCGCGGTCGTGGGAGGCCACCAGCAGGGCGCCCGAACGCCGGCGGAGGTGCTCCTCCAGCCACTCGATGGCGCTCACGTCAAGGTGGTTGGTGGGCTCATCAAGCAGCAGCAGGTCCGGGTTGGAGATCACGAGGCGCGCAAGCGCCGCCCGGGTCTGCTGGCCGCCGGAAAGCGCGGTGGGCGGTCGCTGCCACTCGTCCCGGGCAAAGCCAAGACCGCTGAGCGCTTCGTCCACGCGCTGGTCCAGCGTGTAGCCGCCAAGGATCTCAAACCGGTGCTGCAGGTCTGAATACACGTTGCCCGCCGCGTGGCCGCTGTGCTCCAGGGCCTCCAGTTGCTCCGCCATCTGCTCAAGGTGGGCCGCGCCATGCCGGACCGCCGCCCGCAGGTCCGGCGCAGTCATGAACGCCTCGTCGAAGTGCGCCTCCTGCGCAAGAAGCCCCAGGCTCAGGTGCCGCCGCCGCATGACGGTGCCGCGATCCGCGTCGTCACGCCCGGACACGATGCGCAGGAGCGTGGTCTTGCCCGCGCCATTTGGACCGACAAGGCCAAGGCGCTCACCCGGGGCAATGGCGGCGTGGATCTGGTCGAGGATGACAAACGTGCCGATCTCCCGGGTCACGCCGTCCAGACGGATGAGGCTCATGCGGTCCCCGCCCTCGCGGCCGCGCGACGAGCCGCGGCGGCGGCCTTGGTTCGGGCAGAGCGCTCGCGCGCCTTCGCCGCCTCATCGGCCGTCCGGCCCAGGGAGCCGTCGCCGTCAAGGTCCACCCAGCGGCGGCCGAGGGGCGCACGCCCCTTGCTGCCGCTCGCAGCGGGCGCTGCGCCCAGACGCGGCGTCATCGTCGCCAAGAGCTTGGCACCGCTGGCGCGGTCGCTCGCCGACAGCCGCTGGCAGTATGAGCAGAAGTGCGTGGCGCGGATGCCAATCACGATCCGCCGCACTGGACGTCCACACCGGCGGCATGGCTCGCCGGTCCGCTGGTACACGTCAAGACGCTCCTGCATCTCGCCGTCGCCATCGGGTGCCGTGTAATCGTCAATTGAGGAGCCGCGGCGGTCCACGGCTTCGCTCAGGATCTCGATGATGTTGCGATAGAGCGCGCGCTCGTCCTCGGCCCGCAGCGCCGCGGCCGAGCGGAG
>CAIXZV010000462.1 GCA_903924005.1 uncultured Chloroflexota bacterium
CCAGCCTCACGCGCCTGGCGGTCGAAGCGCCCGAGTTTGTCGAGGGCTGGGGCATGTACTCCGAGCAGATGATGCGCGAGCAAGGCTTTGACAATGGCCCTGAGTTCATGGCCACCCTGTACACGGACGCCATCTGGCGCTCCTGCCGGATCATCCTGGACGTGCGGATGCACCGCGGCGAGATGACGACGGACGAGGCGATCGCCTTCATGGTGGAGCACACCTCGTTTGAGACGGCCAACGCCCGTGCCGAGGTCCGCCGCTACACGTACACGCCGGGCTACCAGTTGAGCTACCTGCTGGGCAAGGTGCTGCTGTTGGGTCTCCGCGAATCGGAGAAGCGCCGCCAGGGCAGCGCGTTCTCGCTCAAGGGCTTCCACGACACGCTCTTGCGCAACGGCTCGCTGCCCATCAGCTTCCATCGACGTCTGTTCGCGGGCGAGGGCTGACGGCACCTGTGGAGATCGTCCCCGCAATCGACGTGACCGACGGCCGGTCGCGCCTGGTCTATTGGCCCGGCGCCTCGGCTGGCGTTGGCGCGCCCACGGACCGGCCCGACAGGATTGCCGCGGCGCTGGTTGAGCAGGGTGCGCGGATGATCCACCTTGTGGACTTTGACGGCGCCCGGCGTGCCGCTCCCGGGAACCTTGCGGCCGTTGGCGCCGTTGCTGCCCGCGTTGCCGTGCCGCTGCAGGTGGCCGGCGGGCTGGAAGAGCCGGACCATGTCCGTCTGGCGTTTGCCGCCGGCGCCACGCGCGTGGTGCTCTCGCTGGCCATCGCGGACCGACCGGACGCGCTGCGGGGCTGCGTTGAGGTGGCCGGCGACTGGCTGGCAGTGGGTCTGGACCCGCGGCCCGACAGGCTTGCGGCATTTCGATGGCAGCGTCCCAAGGCGCCCTCGCTTGGCGCCCTGGTGGAGGAGCTGGCAGCCGCCGGGGTCCGCCGTCTCGTGCTCAGCCACGGTGGTGCGGCGCCGGATCTCGCGCTTCTCGATACGCTCGTGCGCCGCGGCGACATCGACGTGATCGTCGCCGGCGGCGTCACCGATCTCGACGGCGTCCGCCGCCTCCGCGACGCCGGTGTCCACGCCCTGATCCTGGGGGAGCCGGTGCTCTCTGGCCAGATTGACCTTACCCGCGCGCTGGAGACCGCCGCATGACCCATCCCCGCATCGGTCGGCTGGTCGCCACGTTGGCGATCCCGGTCTTCGCCGTGGCCTGCTCCGGCAGCACCCCGCTGCCAACGGTGCCGCCCAACTACAAGCCGACACCCGCCGTGTCCGGCCACCCGGGCCCCACATACCCGCCATCCTGCCCCACAAGCCAGCCAGCCCCGCTTGGCGCAGCCGACGTCAAGCTTGTGAAGATCCAGACGTCAAAGGGCTCCATCGAAATCACCATCAAGGGCGGCTGGTCGCCGATCGCCACGGGCAACTTCGCCTCGCTGGTGGCCTGCGGCTACTACGACGGCGTGGCGTTCCACCGGGTGAGCGCGGGGTTTGTGATCCAGGGTGGCGACGGTCAGTTTGGCCGCGCGCCCGATATCATCCCGGACCTCGTCGGCACCGGTGGCCCGCCGTACACCATCGCGGACGAGCCCGTCACGCAGACGTATCACCGCGGCACCGTGGCGATGGCGCGGACGGTCCAGGCCAACTCGGCCAACTCGCAGTTCTTCATCGTCCTCGACGATTCGGCCGTGAAGGACCTCGCGGCAGCCGGCAGGAACAAGTACCAGATCATGGGAGTGGTCACGGCCGGCATGGATGTGGTGGACAAGATCGTCGCTGCCGCCGACAAGGAGATCCCAACCAATCCCGTGATCATGACGCTCGCCACCATCAGCAACCCTTAGCCAACAACCAGTCGCACCCACAGGAGAAGCCATGACCCGCGCTGTGATCGCAACCGAGCTGGGCTCGATTGAAGTTGACCTGCTTGACCAGACCGCCCCGGCCACCGTGGCCAACTTCGTGAAGCTCGCCAAGGAGGGCTTCTACGACGACGTCATCTTCCATCGCGTGATCCCGGACTTCATGGTCCAGGGCGGCGACGGCCAGTTTGGCAAGAAGGCCTCGCTGAACCGCGACCGCGTGGGCACAGGCGGCCCCGGCTACAAGTTCGCGGACGAGAAGGTGACCTCGGGCTACTACCGCGGCACGCTCGCCATGGCCAACGCCGGCCCCAACACCAACGGCTCGCAGTTCTTCATCGTCCACAAGGACGCGGGCCTGCCGCCGGCCTACACAATCTTCGGCCAGGTCACCAAGGGCCTCGACGTCGTGGACGCGATTGCTGCGCAGCCGCGGGACCGCAAGGACCTGCCGCACGATCCGGCCGCCATCACTTCGGTCACGATCCTCGACGAGGCCTGACCTCTGCGGCGTTCAGGGGCCTGACCTCTGCGGCGTTCAGGGGCCTGACCTCTGCGGCGTTCAGGGGCCTGACGCCCGGGCCAGAGGGCCGAAGCCCCGGATCTCGGGTTGGCAAAGGAACTGTTAAGGGATTTTTACGGAATCTGCCATCAAATCCCTTCCCTAATCCACAGCGTGCCGCTAGGATATGACTCGCTGTCAGACAGCGACGCTGCTCCAGCTTCGGGATCATGGGTAGGTTGGGTTAGGGTAGTCGGTTCAGCCGACGAGATAGATGATCCGGAGGCGTGGCAGGAGGTCTGGTCGCAAGACTGGACACCTTCACCGGGACAGCTACCGAACCGGCTCCGCAAGGAGCCGGTTCGGTCGTTAAGGGGACACGTCGCCAGAGGTCCCTGCCTCGGTCCCTGCCTCGCCGAACCCGACCTCGCCGCTGCGGGCCACCCAGCAGACCAACTGCGCGCTGCGTGCGCCAATTGGGCCGCTCCAGTGGCCGGTTGCGCGCTGCGAGGCCCCCCGGGAGCACAAGCGGCGCTGCCCGTGGACCAGATGACGCCGGCACTGCGCAGTTGGGTCACCCGGCGGCCCGGGCGTGCCCTTGCGAACCCAGCCCGGCGGACATGGAAACGCGGAGCGGTTGAACCGCCCCGCGAGTTCCGGGTGACGCAGGAGGCTGTTTGTCAGCGGACCGGAGCGTGGCGGACGATGCCCGGGCGAAGGTTCGCGATCAGCCGGCTGGCCGCCGCAAATGTGGAGCGAACGGTGTCGCGGGTGTTGGCGGTGGCGACGGTGCCGGTGGTGTGGGCCTTGGCGGTGTGGGCCTTGGCGGCCTGGCGCTCGAGGGCCACCTGACGGCGGGCCTGCTCCTGGCTGCGGACAACCTGACGGTGCATCTGCTCGGGGCTCATTGCGTACATCGTCTGTGACCTCCTGCGCCGGTGGGGACTTCGTCCGGTCGGTGAGTGAATAGTCGGCTGCCGCGCCTCCTGCGTCAGCCACATGGGTGACCACCCACACGACCTCATGCCGACGCCCCAGCGGAGGCCCGCGCGACGACGCAGGTGTCGCGCGGGCGACGCAATCCGAACACTGGTGTCGAACCCCAATAGGCCCCCTGCTACACTCGACAGCCGCGGCGACCTGTTCGCCAGCGCACGCGCGCCTGTAGCTCAGCGGATAGAGCGTCGGCCTCCGGAGCCGAAGGTCGCAGGTTCGAATCCTGTCGGGCGCGCCAACACCATATTTTTTCGCGGGCGACCCCTGCTCGGGAGAACTGGGACCTCAACCTCCTGTGGCAGCACTGCTGCGAGACCGTAGGCATAC
>CAIXZV010000463.1 GCA_903924005.1 uncultured Chloroflexota bacterium
CATCAAGATCAACACCGTTGTCCGTCGCGGCCTCAACGAGGCATCCATTCTGCCGCTCGCCCGCTGGGCCCGCGACGAGGGGCTGGTGCTGCGGTTTATCGAGTACATGGATGTTGGCCACTCAAACGGCTGGCGTCTGGACGATGTGGTCCCCGCGTCGGAGATCGTGGCGATCCTCGATGGCGAGCTGCCGCTGGAGCCGGCCACGGCAAACTACCGGGGCGAGGTTGCGGGGCGTTATCGGTACCGCGACGGGTCGGGCGAGGTGGGCGTGATCGCGTCGGTCACCCGGCCGTTCTGCGGTGACTGCACCCGCGCCCGGCTCTCGGCCGACGGGACGCTCTACACGTGCCTGTTCGCCGTGTCCGGCGTAGATCTCAAGACGCCGCTTCGGGCCGGGGCGTCCGATCTGGAGTTGGCGGCGATGGTGACCTCTGTGTGGGCCGCCCGCGGGGACCGCTACTCCGAGCTGCGCAGCGCCGCGACGAGCCACCTGCCCAAAATCGAGATGTTCGCCCTCGGCGGCTGACCGGCTGACCGGCTGCTCGTCCAGCCTGCCCGACGCCCGGCCCCTGCCCGACGCCCGGCCCCTGCCCGCCGCCCGGCCCCTGCCCGACGCCCCGCCCCTGCCCGACGCCCGGCCATCCCGTTGCAGTTTGCGCGAAACTGCCCAGGCGCCGGGCGCGATCGCGCGCAACGCCACGTATCCCGAGGTGAGCCGCCCGTCTGGTGACCAAGCTGTCGCACTTTGCGCCGGGACGCCCACTGGACGGCTGACCCCATGAGCGGCGTCCGGATACCGGCCAGATAAGCGTCAGCAAAGTTGGGCTCGCCATGCTTGCCGCATGTCGACACGGGAGACGGCCGAACAGCGCGGGCGTCGCGAGGCCCGACGGGCCATCGCGGACACTTGCGCGGAGTTTCGCGGCGTGCGAGTTAGGCTAGGGCTCAGTCAGGCAACCGTTGCCCGTGCGGCGGGGTTGTCAAGGTCGGCGTACGCGCGGATCGAGCGCGGGGAAGTCCGGTCGCCCTCCGCCGGCGACCTGTGGGCAATCGCTGCAGTCCTTGGGCTCGGCCTGCGGTTGGCCCTCTACCCGGCAGGAAGCCCGGTCCACGACAGCGTCCAGTTGCCGATGCTGGAACTCGCCCAGGGTCTCGTTGCCGCATCTGTGCCTTGGCGCACCGAGGTGGTATTGCCCGTCGTCGGTGACAAGCGCGCGTGGGACGCGGTCGCGATGACGCCGGATGGCTGGACGGCCTTTGAGGCGATCAGCAAGCTCGGAGCGGTTGACGCCACCATCCGGCGGGCGAACGAGAAGCACCGCGACGACCCCCGCGTGGTCCGGGTTGTACTGGTGATCAACGACACGGCCCGCAACCGAGAGGCCATGCGGGCGGGGGCCGCAGCCCTGCGGTCGGACTTCCCGCTCAACACGCACGAGGTGAGACGAGCGCTCCGAAGCGGCGTTCACCCTCCGCTCAACGGGATCCTCATGGTTCGCCCGCATCGCCGGCCCCCTACGCCCGAAGCCTGACAGCGCGTCCGTCCACATTTCGTCCACACGGTGGACAAAGTGGTGGATGAAATCGGCGGCGCCGGGCGCAAGTTCGTGGACAACCCACTTGGAGGCGGCGGCTCGGCCCCGTATATTTCGTCTTGCCCGAACGGGGCCGCTAACGGAGGCCAGGAGCGGAGGCGACAACCTCAAGACCGCTTCGGACCGGAGGCCGAGATTGCATCAAGGCCAGGGAACCACGATGGCGTCGCAAGACGGCGTCGAGGGACCCGGGAGTCGCGATCACATCAACACTCGCCGGTGAACCAGGTCCGCGATTGCATCAAGGACGGGGTTCGGCCCCGGGCTCTATCGGACGCTTCGTTGCCGGGGACCGGCGGCTCGCAAGAGTCAGCCACCTCGGGGGCCCAGAGGGACGTGACTGGCATCCCGGTGTCAGTACTCCTTCTGGGCTTCGAAGCTTTAAGGGGGTAGAACCGGTCAGCCGGTGCCCGGGCTAGACTTCCGCCCATGAGCACCCTGCCAACCCCTTCCGGCCACACGGCCGTTGACCGCACCCTGCCCATCCCCCCTGTTGATCAGCCTGCGCGTCTTGCCGCGCTTGTCGCCACCATCCGGGCAAAGACGCCCCTGGTGCCCAAGGTGGGCATCGTGCTGGGTTCCGGGCTTGGCTCGCTGGCGGACGGACTGGAAGACGTCACCTCCATCCCGTTTGACGATCTTCCTGGCTGGCCCGCCGCCACAGCGCCCGGTCATGCGGGTCGCCTGCTGCTTGGGCGCCTCGCCGGAGTCCCCGTCGTCGCCCTGCAGGGCCGCTTCCACCTCTACGAGGGCAACGACCCGGGTTTGGTGGTCCAGCCGGTCCTGCTGTTCAAGCAGCTGGGCGCCGAGATCGTTGTGCTCACCAATGCCGCCGGCGGTGTCAACCCGGCCTACGGTCCGGGCACGCTGATGGTCATCTCGGACCACATCAACCTCACGGGGCGCACGCCGCTCCTCGGCCAAAACGCAGACCAGCTGGGCGAGCGCTTCACGGACCTCACCGACGTCTGGGCGCCGCGCCTCCGCGAACGCCTCCATGCCGCCGGCACTGCCGAAGCCGTGAACCTGGACGAGGGGATCTACGTGGGCCTGCTTGGCCCCAACTACGAGACCCCGGCCGAGGTCCGCATGCTGCGCATCATGGGCGCGGACGCCGTGGGCATGTCCACGGTGCTTGAGGCCATTGCGGCGCGCTGGGTGGGTCTGGAGGTCTGCGGCGTGTCGCTGGTCACCAACGCGGGCGCCGGCTACTCCGGTGTGCCGCTGGCGCACGAGGAAGTGCTGGCAGCCGGCGCCGAAGCGGGGCCTCGCTTGGCACGCGTGCTCGCCAGGTTCATCGCAGGGCTCTAGATCCGCCTGCTTTCCACGGGCCGCGTTTCGGCCACCCGCCACACGGGTGAACGGTTTCGCGCTGCGCCGTTTCGCCCCTCGGGCGGCGCGTTTGTTGCGCCGAGGCGCCCCGCCGCGTGACAAACCGTGCACCGGAGGGGTGGATCGTTCCGCCACGGAACCGTTCACCCGCCACACGGGTGCGAGCGCCACACGGGTGCGAGCCCACACGGGTGCGAGCCCACGCGCACGAGCGGCACGCGCGCGAGGGCCACGCGAATGCACGAGTAGCCCTGCGAGAGCCTAGTCCGTAACGGGCAGGTCTCGCCCGGCGGCCTTGGCGGCGGCCTTCTTCTCGGCCCAGGCGCCAAGGACCTCGTCCTTGTGCGGGCGGATAGGGCAGTGCCCGTCGCGGTTGTTGAACTCGTCGCAATAGCCCAGCGGCACGCACTTGGGCGCAAGGAAGGAGCCCAGGAACGGCGACACGCCAAAGATCTCGTGGCGGATCAGCTGGAACAGCCGGCGGATCTCCCACTGGGCCATCGTGCAGAGGCGCAGCCCGCTCATGTGGATCAGCGCCCGCAGGTTGGTGGTCATGACAAGGTTTGTGCGCGTGGCGTTGGGGAACACAAAGCGCGCGTCCTCGCCCGGGATGCCGGCCTCCAGCATCTCGCCGTACAGGCCAAGCGCGTCGTCCACGTGCTCCTCGTACCGCCCGCGCAGGTCAGGCGAAGCGTCGGCAATCGTGGCCGGCAGCATGGTGGCCGCGCCCTTGAACTTCACGTAGCGCTGGCTCTGCTGGTCAAACGCAACGCCCGCGCGATGGCGGACCAATTGGTGTGACAGCGTCCGCGACACGCCCGACAAGGCAAACGTGAACACGATGTGTTCAATGGTGGAGCCGTGGCCGGACTCGATGACGTTGGAGATCAGCCGCTGCATCGCCGCCGGGTTGACCTCGCCGTCCACCGCTCGCCGGAAGATCTCCTGCGGGTCCAGCTCCGAGTAGCACGTGCGGCAGGCCGTGTAGATCAAGGGAACGTAGAAGCGCTCCACGATCTCCTTATTGGGGAACAGGAGTGTCGCCTTCATGCCCAGCTCGTGGCGGCCGGGGTTGCGAGGGATCCCGGACTTGGCGCGAGGATCAGTGGCCGGGGACGCCGGTGTGTCTGCCATGTAGCGCAGTCTAGCGGCGTCGGGCCGTTACGGGCGAGGAGACCTATCCGCGGACGCGGCGCAAAGCCCTATCGGAACAGCCAGTAGAGCTCGGTCATAGGCGTGCCGGACGTGCCCATGAGAACCCGCAGGTGCAGGTTGTCGCCAGGCTGGTGGCACATCGTCACTAGGTAGGGCACGCCGGAGGGATGCGTGGCCTCCTCGGTGAAGGCGCCAAGGTTCGGATGTGCTCCGATCTCATACAGAGGCACCTGCACAAGATCCTCGGAGGGGAACCAGATCGTGGCCTCGACCGCCACCAGTTCTGTCCAGCCCTGACGCTCCGGATCCGTCGACACGCACATGCCCGCGAACTGCTGGTCCGGCTGGGCTAGCACGGCCCGCACCCGGATGCCGCGCACCGTCAAGGTGTCCCCGTAGGCACCACTCGCGGTCAGGTACACCGGTGTCGGGTCCGGCCCCGAGACAACCGGCTTGGGGGTCCGTCGCGGTGCTGGCACCGTGGGCGACGGCGAAGTCGACGGCGAGGTCGACGGCGACGGCGAGGCCGACGGCGAGCCGGTCGGCTCGGTCGTCACGGGTTCAAGGCTCTGCGTCACGGCGCGCTCGGGCGGGCTGGATGGCAGGCCCGTGGCGTCTGCGGCGCCCGATGCGTCTGCGGCCAGAGCCGTCGACGGTGCCCCGGAGGTCGATGCCGAACCAAGCGAGCTGCGCCCGAAGGCGAGTACGCCCACGAGCAGCGCCAGCACCGCCACCGTCTCGACCACGATGGAGAGCCCGCGCAGGATCCTGCGCCCGACTGATCTGCGGGAGCCTGCGGTCATGAGCTGTCCACCCCCATGGAGCGCCTGCGGCGATCCCTCGGCACGAGTGTATCCGCGCAGGCGCCCTGGGGATGGGGCTAGACGACGGGCGCGGCAGCGCGGCGACCCGCGCCGCGGAACCACCAGCCAAACAGCGCTGTGGAGGCGGTGTACAAGACGATGATCCCGATGAAGTTGACCGCGTACCCAAGGTCAAATCCAAGCCACGCCTGCATCGCCGAGTAGAACAGCCCGCCAAACACCCAGCCGATCTGCCACGTCACGCTGGTGGCTGCTGCCAGCGTGGCGCGCTCGGCTTTGTCCACCTGCTCCATGGCGAACGCGCTGAAGATGGGGTTGCCGGCGTTCATCAGCGCGTTGCGCACGGCCATCGCCGCAATCACCGTCCACAGGATGGGCGAGAAGCCCAGCGCCACCAGGAACGGGATGGAGCAGGCCTGCACGATCACCACCGACGTCACCTGGCCAAACCGCCGCGCCAGCCTCGGCTGGACCAGGATGGCGATAACCGTGCCCAGTGAGGTCACCGCGAACACGCCGTTGAGTTGGGCGAGGTCTAGGCCAAACCTGCCCTGCACAAACAGGTTGAGGAACGGGATGACCTGGCCCGCGCCCACGCCGATGAGGAAGCCGGGCAGGATCAGGCGGATGAAGCGTCCCCTGTTGCGGACGACAATGCCGAAGCGGGCACGCCCGCGGCGCGGATCCTGTGGAAAGGCGGCAGGCTCGCCAAGCTTCTGAAGCCTCGGGCTCTGCAGCGTGCGCGGCCGGTCGTCGCGCAGGAGCGCGATGGTGCCCAGGCCAATCACCATCAGCACAATCATGATCCCGATGATCACGCGGTAGGTCGCCAGACCCGCCGGGTCAAACCCCAGCGCGCCCGCGATGGCGCCCGCCACCACGCCCCCGAGGACGGCCGCCACGATGTTGGTGACGTTCTGGATGGCGAACTGGACGGCGAAGAGCTCGTTGCGGTGCTCCGGCTCGCTGTGCTCTGCCATGTACGGCGCCGTCACAACGCTGATGGCCTGGAAGCCGGCCGACCAGAGACCCGCCGCCGCAACGATCACCACAAGGTTGTCGCCCGCGGCCAGCAGCAGGACGAGCGCCGCGAGCCCCGCCACGGCGCCACCCGCCAGCACGGTCCGCCGGCCAACGCGGTCCGAGAGCGAACTCGCGGGGAATGCCGTCAGCGTCCCGGCCACAGACGCGATGACGCTGACGATGCCGATGGTTGCCCGGGCCAGGCCAAGCGCCTGGAGGTAGAGGTTGAAGTCGATCCACCACAGGCTGATGGCCGCGCCCGAGATGAGGCTGGCCAGCAGGAACAGCCTCGCGTCGCGGTGGAAGCGGCCAAGCGTGCCGAGACCGGGCAGCCTCCGGGATGCGGTCATCAGCGGTTCACAACCTCAGCCGGCGAGCACGTCGCGCAGATCCTCGAGGTAGCCCGTCCAGTACCCGGCGTGGTCGTCGCGGGTATCGGCGTCAAGCCCTGCCTCGCCCCAGCCGTCGTGGACAAGCGAGATCCGCGAACCACCGGCGGCGGACGACACAGACCAGGCGACGCGCGTGGTGGCGGACTCGTCATCGCCTTCCCAGCGCCACGAGTGGACAAACCGGACACCGGGCTCCACCTCGAGCACGCTGCCTGTAACGACACTGCCGTCGCCGAAGTCCAGCGTGTATGGGCTGCCCACAGGACCCAGCGGCGAGGCCTCCGTGAACCATTCCGCAATGCGGGCTGGATCTGAGATCGCCACCCAAGCCGTTGCCGGGTCAGCAGAGGTATCGAGCGCGAGCTCGATCGGGGCGACTGGCGCCGTATCGGTCATGGCAATCCCATCCTGCCGGTGGCGGTGAAGGACAACGCCGTGCCCCCTGCGGGCCGGTGTTTCGCCCTCAGGGTACCGCGATGACGGCGCCGCTTGCATCGCGGTACCCCCCTCGAACGTGGGTGCCAACCGGCGCCGCTTCGGGCACCTTGGGGGCTAGCGTGTCACATAGCCGTGACATACAACCGTTGCAGTACAGGTTGTCCGTCCTACACGCGTTCCCCTCGATGTAGGACAGCCGGTGGTCTGGTCGCGCCGTCACGTGCGGCCAGCAGAAGATGGGATAGGGCAGGGGTGTTCTTCATGGGCAGGTATCGGCTGTTCGCGTTTGTCATGGCGGCTGTCCTGTGCGCGGGGGTGATGACCCCGGCGATCGCAG
>CAIXZV010000464.1 GCA_903924005.1 uncultured Chloroflexota bacterium
CCGAGGATTGCCTGCGGATCGTGGCGGGCCGCCTCGTCCGCAAGACGCGAGAACACGGACCAGGCGCCAGGGCCGCGATCGGTGAACTCGATGACCCGCGCGCCGCCTTCACGCAGACCGCTTGTGATGCGCAGGGCCTGATCGGCGTCCGGCGTGTAGAACAGGGGCAGGACGCCGGCGTCAACAGCTTCGATGAGGACCTCGAGGCGGCGAGAGAGGATCACCGCTCCACCCGCCCGGAGCCGGAGCCGCCCGCCAGCGCATCCGCCTCAGCCACAGACACCTGGTTCACATCGCCGCGGAGGGTGTGCTTGAGACAGCTTGCCGCAACCGCAAACTCCAGCGCCTTGTCGGGCGATCGGCCGTCAAGCATGGCGTAGATAAGCCCAGCCGCAAACGCGTCCCCGGCGCCAACGCGGTCAACGATGGGGGCGATGCGGTAGGAGCGCGCAACGTGGAACGCCCCAGGCGTCCAGATCACCCCGGACCAAGTGTTCTCGGACGCGGAGATGGATCCGCGCTGCGTGAAGGCGATGGTGCGGAGCCGCGGGAACCTGCTGGCAAGCTGCGCTGCAACTGCGGCGTACCCGGCGGGATCCACGCGGCCATCCACCACGGAGCTGCCAGGCGCGCTGATGCCAAACACCTTGTCGGCGTCCTCCTCGTTGCCGATGAGGACGTCCGCCTCGGCAACGATCCCGGCCATCACGTCAGCGGTGGCGGCGCCCCAGTTCCAGAGCTTTGCCCGGTAGTTGAGGTCCACGGACACGGTGGCCCCCGCGGCGCGGGCTGTCTTCACGGCGGCAAGCGTTGCCTCCGCGGCAGCGGCCGACAGCGCCGGGGTGATGCCCGTGGTGTGGAACCAGCGCGCACCGTTCAGGAGCGGGGCCCAGTCGTAGGCGCTGGCGCCCGCCTTGGCAATGCACGAATCGGCGCGGTCGTAGACAACCCGGCTTGCGCGCTGTGCGGCGCCGGGCTCCAGGTAGTAGACGCCCAGCCGCCCGGGCTCAACCGTTATGCCGGATGTGTCCACGCCGAGGCCGCGAAGGAAGCGGATGGCGCCGTCACCCAGATCGTTGGCCGGAACCCGGCTCACAAACCGGGCCGGAATGCCAAAACCCGCAAGCGATGCGGCGACATTTGCCTCGCCGCCGCCAAAGGTTGCGTCCAGCCTGGTTGCGCCTGCCAGACGGGTGCCGTCAGGCGAGGCGAGACGCAGCATGACTTCGCCAAACGTCACCACGCTTGGGGCTGCCGAAATGACCACGCAGTCGATGCCCTCGTAGTTGCCGCTATCGCCGCAGGGCCCCGCGGAGCCAACGTCGTCCGGCAGGTGGTGCTGAGCCGCAACCTGCACGGTGGAAGGTACGCGGCGGGCGGGCGTGGGTGAACCGACGGGCATCGCAAGAGGGTGGACAGAAGTGAACCCCTACCCGGCACACGCGCGCTCCGGAGCGCACCCCGGGCGCATTGGAGTCGGCCGCAGGCCCGTCCGTATACGATGCCCGCCACCAGTCCCCTCCCCGATCGCCCCCTGAGCACCAGCAACTCGAGCCGGCCAGGCTTACCGGCCCGGGTGACCGGCCCCGTTGAAAGGAGATCTCGTGATCATCGACGCGTCTGTGACACTCGAGGACCTGCGGGCGCCCCTTCGTGCGTTCTGGCCCGTATCGGGGGCCAAGATCGCGGCGCTGTGCGAGTTGTGGGACCCGGCAAACGGATCGCCGGTGTTCACCGTCCGCGGCCAGTACACCAGCCAGGGCTGGACCGAGTGGACGCAGGGGTTCCAGTTTGGGTGGGCGATCCTGCAGTACGACGCCACCGGGGACGAGCGCTTCCTTGAGCTTGGGCGGCGGGGCACCGTTGAACACATGGCGCCGCACGTGTCGCATGTTGGCGTGCACGACCACGGCTTCAACAACGTCAGCACCTACGGCAACCTCAGGCGCCTGATGCTCGAGGGCCGGATCGCTCCCAACACGTGGGAGCTTGCGTTCTACGAGCTTGCGCTCAAGGCATCGGGTGCCGTGCAGGCGGCCCGCTGGCGTCCCACGCACGAGGGCTCCGGCTACATCTACTCGTTTAACGGGCCGCAGTCCCTGTTTGCGGACACCATCCGATCCCTGCGGGCGCTGCTGCTTGCGCACCAGCTGGGTCATGCCCTCATGGGTGAGAACGACGAGCGGATCTCGCTGCTTGGCCGCGCCCTGCAGCACGCGGAGACCACCGCGCGCTGGAACGTCTTCTACGGTGAGGGGCGCGACACCTACGACGTGTGGGGCCGGGTTGCCCACGAGAGCGTGTTCAACGTCAACGATGGCCGCTACCGGACGCCGTCGACGCAGCAGGGCTATTCCGCGTTCTCCACGTGGACCCGCGGGCTGGCGTGGATCATGGCGGGCTATCCGGAGCTGCTGGAGTTCATGGACACCCTGCCCAGCGAGGGGCTTGCCCCGTTTGGCGGCCGTGTCGCGGTCAACGACATGCTGCTGCGCGCCGCCAGGGCGTCGTGCGACTTCTTCATCGCCAACACCGCGGCGGACGGCGTCCCGTACTGGGACACGGGCGCGCCGGGCCTCGTGCAGATGCCCGGGTGGCGGGACAGGCCATCGGACCCGTTCAACCACCACGAGCCGGTTGACAGCTCGTCGGCCGCGATTGGGGCGCAGGGCCTGCTGCGCCTTGGCCGATGGCTGAGCGCGCGCGGCGATGCCGACGGCCAGCGCTACACGGCCGCCGGCCTCACAACGCTGCGCACCGTGCTCTCGGAGCCCTACCTGGCAACCAATCCGCAGCATCAGGGCCTCCTGCTGCACAGCGTCTACCACCGGCCCCGCGGCTGGGACTTCGCGCCAGACGCGGACGGCGTCCCGCGTGGCGAGGCCGTCATGTGGGGCGACTACCACCTTGTCGAGGCGGCCCTGCTGGCCCAGCGGATGCTCGACGGCGGCCCGCACCTGGCGTTCTTCGGGCCGGCCGAGTAGGCGCCGGGACCCGCCGGGACCCGCCGGGCACGTGGGGACCCGCCGGGCACGTGGGGTCGGTGGTCCATCCAGCCGACGCTGGTCCAGCCGCCGCTCGTCCACCCGCCCGACGGGTGAACGGTTCCGTCCCGGAACGATCCACCCCTCTGGCGCACGGTTTGTTGCACGG
>CAIXZV010000465.1 GCA_903924005.1 uncultured Chloroflexota bacterium
AGGTCCACCTCGACGTCGATCGACCGCTCGTCGACGACCACCGGCCGCAGCCACCGGAACGGCTGGTCGAGCTGGACGTAGCCGCGCTCGCGGAGGAGCTCCGCGATCGTCCGGTAGACGTCGTCCGGGACGCCGATCGGGTCGATCACCAGGTCGACATCGAGCGTGCCGACGTAGGGATCGTCCGGCTGATCCCCGGTCAGCAGTGGGGGAGCGCTGCCACCGACGATCGTCATGGCGTCGGCGAAGCCGGCCAGGATCGTCCAGAGCTCAAGCAGCACGCGCTGCGCCGCCACGACCGACGCGGGGTCGTCGCGGGGATCTACCGCGGCCACAGCTCGCCTCGTTCGCGCATGAAGGCGGCCGCCTCGGCGGCGGCGCCGCCGCGCCGGACGAGGTCCACGTACAGCTGCGGCCGGCTCGCGAGCGCCACGCCGTCGCGCTCGAAGGCGCCGTCGAGGACGCCGGCGTCCGCCGGCCGGATCAGGACGACGTTCCCGCCCCGAGCGACCGGCGTGAGCTGCAGGGCCTCGTCCCAGGGGGCGGCATCGGTCATGTACAGCTCCACGCGGGCGAACCGGGTGAACGGCGCGAGCCTGTCCGCGGCGGCCTCGGCCGTGATCGCGTAGCGCGGCGGGCCGTCCAGCGCGCGGATGGCCCGCAGGATCGCCTCCGGGCCGCCGACGGTCGCGACGCGCTCCAGGGCGGCGTCCCCGGGCGCGGGCGCCGCCGCCCAGGCGGCCAGCATGGCGTCGCGGTCACCGAGACGGCTCGCCCCCCGGGCGCGGTCGAGGTACGCGTCGCGCGCCAGCGTCTTGAAGGTCCGGCTCACGAACCCCTGCGTGAGGCCCGCGGCGGCGGCCATGTCGGCGAGCGTCCACGAGCGGCCGGGCTCGATCAGCAGCCGCCGGACGATGCGGAGGGCGGCGCCCGAGAACAGGTCGGCGACGTACCGGGTGCCCGACGCATCGGCCTCGCGGCGCGCCGGCCGGCGGCCCAGGCGCTCGACGAACAGGCTCCCGAGGGCGATCCGGCAGTCGCCGTCGGGCTCGATCCAGCTGATGCCGGCATCCGCGAGGATCTCGCGGGCGCGTGCGCCGATCACCGGCGCGACGAGGATGGCCGCGCCGCACCGCTGGAGCCACGGGACGAGCCGTGCCACCGCGGCGGGCTCGGCGCGGGCCTGGAACTCCACGCACGCCGTCGTGCGCTCACCCGAGGGCGCGGCGAGGTCGGCGTAGGCGCCGGCCCCGGCGCCCGGGGACCCGTCGCCCGATCGCAGGGCCACCGTCCAGCCCGGCGGGAGCATGCGGACGACGGCCTCTTCGAAGGCCTGCTCGAGCGTTGGGCTGCGTTCTAGATCTACCATGTGCTGCTACTGTACCACTGCGGTATATATAGCCGATGCAGTAGAGGTCCGGCCCCAGGGACGGCTAGATCCGGTCGCCCGGGCTCCGCTTCCGGTACGCCTCGCGGGCCCGCTCGTCGGCGGCCGACGCGCCGTAGCGGCTGAGCATCTGGCGGCTCTTCCAGCCGGCGAGGCGCATGAGGTCGCCCTCCGTGCCGCCGTCGGCGAGCCACATGTGGGCGTAGGTGTGGCGGAACTGGTGGGGGTGGAGGCTGGGCAGCCCGGCCACGGCGCCGCGGCGCCGGAGCACCTGGAGGACGCCGCTGTCGGTGAGGACGCCCCGCGCGCCGAGCCAGAGCTCCTCGCGGCCGGCCTGCGAGTGCGACGCCCGCACGCGCAGGTAGCGGTCGACCGCCTGGGCGGTCTTGCTCCCGAACGGGCACGCCCGGGGGCGGCGGCCCTTGCCCAGGACGATCGCCACGCCCTCCTCGAGGTCGACGTCCGCCAGGCGCAGGCCGGAGATCTCGCCCCGGCGCATGCCGGTGTCGAGCAGCATCCGGACCAGGGCGGTGTCCCGCCTCGCCTCGAAGCCCGTCCCGGCGCAGGCGTCGAGGATCGCCTTGATCTGCTCCGGCCGCAGGATCGGCGGCGGCTCCTCGGGCACGATCGGCGGGGTCATCCGGGCCATCGGCGACTCGCGGACCTCGTCCTCCGACACCGCCCACTTCCAGAAGGCCTGCAGGCAGCGGTAGGCGAGCGAGACGGTCGCGGGGCGCGCTCCGGCGTCCTGGAGGGAGACGAGGAACGCCTCGACGTGCTCGCGCCGGATCGCCCCGAGCGGGGCGGGCATGCCGCGCTCGGCGCGGAACGCCTCGAACCGGGCGGCCGCGTCGAGGTAGGTCTTGATGGTGGCCGGGCTGCGGTTCGCGGCGCGGAGGCTCAGGCGCCAGCTGTCGATGGCCGCGCGGAGGCCGAGGCCTGGAGAGCCCGCCGCCTCCGTTATAGTGGTCCTTGTGCTCGCCGGTCTGGCCACGGGTCCTGCATCCTCAGCGCAATAGCACGCTCACCGGGAACTCGAAACTGGTGAGACTTATACGCTGCAGGAGCGCTGTGGTCAAGCCGGAATACAGTTAGACGCTGTAGCGGAGCACGAATCCGAGCGGGAGTAGCTCAGTTGGCAGAGCGGCAGCCTTCCAAGCTGCATGTCGCGAGTTCGAACCTCGTCTCCCGCTCCACTTCCCTGGCACGGTCGGGGCGTGTATGGCTGCACCGGAACCCGATCCGCCCAAGCGTCGTCGTTGGCGCATGCTGAACCCCATGCGTGCCAGTCGCGCGGTCTTCGCCCTCACCCTGGCTATCGCGGTCGCCGCGTGCGGCGCTGCGGCCACGCCGCCTCCAGGGCCTTCGGGTAGCCCCGCCCCCTCAAACGCGCCCAGCCCGTCCACAAGCACCGGTCCAGCCAACCCAGCAGGAGCCCTCGTGGTCATCTTGCTGCGGGGAGGGGAGTGTCTTGGCGGCCTCTGCGAGCAGACCACGACGATTGACCAGAGCGGGCTTGTCCATGTCGCCGCCAAGCCGCCCAACCAGCTTGGTACGGTCAATCCGGTTGACCTTGTGGGTCTTCAGGCGGCCATCGCCACCACGGACTTCGGTTTGCTGCGTACACACAAGTTCACGGGCACGTGCCCCACGGCGGTGGACGGGCCGGAGCTGGTGCTGACGTTCTCCACGGCGAATGGCGCTGAGGTGCTGGCCGCGTGCACCACGCAGTTGGACTTCACGTGGCCTGTGCTGGCAGCGCTTGTGACCGCGCTGGCGCCCATCTGGCCGCTGCCCCACCAATGAGGCAGCGCGGTTCGCAGGGCGGTCCCAAAGGCTAGTTGTCGCGAGGCTCCAGGAGCCCGGCCCGGTACGCCACGATGGCGGCCTGCGTCCGGTCTGCGGCGCGGAGCTTCCAGATGATGCTTTGGACGTGCTTCTTGACCGTGTCCTCGGCAATCGTGAGCTTGCCGCCGATCTCCTTGTTGGTGAGGCCCTCCGCCAGGAGGCGCAGCACCTCGAGTTCGCGCGGGGTGAGAGCGAACGACTCGGCCTTGGCCTTGGCCGCCTCCGCTGCGCTTGGCTGCGGCTCCGCGGTTCCCATCGCCTCGCGCAGGAGCGCCGGATCCACGGCAAGGTGGCCCTCCCGGACCGCCTTGATGGTCCCGATGATCTCGGCTGTTGACGCCTCTTTGAGCACATACCCTGCGGCGCCGCGCCGGATCGCCTCCAGCACGTACCGCCGGTCGTTGTACAGCGTCACCATGATCACGGCGGCGGGATGATCAAGCTTCTTGATCTCCTCAAGACAGAGGAGCCCGTCCAGACCGCGCATCCGGATGTCAAGCAGGATGATGTCCGGCTTGAGGCGTTCAATGCGCCCGAGGGCTGACTCGCAGCCGTCCGCCTCGCCCACCACCTGAACCCAGTCCACCGTCGAGAGCATCGCCTCGAGGCCGCGGCGCGACATCTCATGGTCATCCACAAGCATCACGCGAGTCGGTGCGTCCGTCATCGCTCCCTCCACCCCTGCGGGCATGCTCATCCGTCGTCTTCCATTCCCCGCCGCGCACCGGGTTTCCCCAGAGGCACGGTCATTCGGACGGTTGTTCCCTCTCCAGGCCGACTCGACACGTCGAGGCGGCCCCCCAGCCAGCCAGCTCTGCGCGCCATCTGCAGCAGACCCATGCCCGACCCTGTGTGCCGGCGGGTCTGCGCGGGGTCGAACCCAACCCCATCGTCGCGTACTGTGATGATGCCCGCGCGCCCATCGGCCCGCATGGCGATTTCGACGAGCGTGGGCTGCGCGTGCAGAACGGCGTTGTTGACGGCGCCCACCGTCATGGCGAAGATCCCGGCTTCGAGCCAGCTCTCCGTCCGCGGCAGATCGCCGGAGATCTCCACGGCGATGCCTTCCTTGACGACATCACGCACGTAGATCCGCAGCGCGTTGGCAAGCCCCAACTCCTCCAGCCCGGGCGGGACGAGGCTGTTGAGCACGGCCCGAACCTCGCGGATCGCGGTGAGCAACCGCTCGCCTGCGGCGTCGAGGTGGCGTGGGGCAGCCGCAGGGTCTGGGCCGCCGAGGCTGGCTCGGGCGGCCTCGAGGAACCGGTGGGCGCTCACCATGGACTGGGCCGCGTTGTCGTGCAGGTCGTGGGCGATCGCGGTCCGCACGGCCTCCGACTCCCTGAGCGTTTCGCGCGCCAGCGAGTCCAGATTGGACGCGTCCTGCGCCGTGCTTGCGCGGTCGCGGTCTGCCGTGGTGTACAGGCGATGGAACTCCTCCGTCGTGGCCACCACGTGCTCCAGCGCGGCAACGGCCGAGCGCCTGCGCTCCGCGCCTCGCTCCCGCTGCTCCGCCTGCCAATGCACAAGCCTCGCCTCCTCGCGCAGCAGTCGCGCCGCAGCCAGCACCTGGCGGGCGTCCGCCCGCGCTGGGTCCAGCCGCAGGAGCGCAACGCCGCTCCGCGAGCCCGCCGGGGCAGGGAAGGCCATCAGCCGCGTCCCCGACGGGCAGAAGCCCTGCACGGGTTGACCGGTCCGCAGGACATCTCGGACAGGTCCAGAGGCACAGCGTCGGCAGGCCTCTGCGCCCGCGTCAGCGGCGCGCTGAGCGCATGGTGGCCACACGTCTTCCCAGCCCGCCACCAGCAGCGGTTCTGCGCTGGCGCCGCCCTCTGCGGCGGGCGCCGCCCAGAGTTCAGCCACGGCCAAGATGCCGTCTGCCGCCACCCGCTCGATGCCTGCCATGACGTCGAGTCTACGCCGCATGAAAAGGGGGCAATCCGCCGGGCCACGCGTGACGAACCTCTTGACGACCGACTGATGTCGGTTGATGCTATTGCAACATGCTGCAACAACTGCGCGTGCTGACTCGGTCTGGTCCGGTCTTGGCTCGCTGCAGTTCCGGAGGCCCGCTTGTCCATTCCCCTCGCCCCACTTCTCGCAGGTCCCCTCGCAGACATCTCAATCGGCGGTCTTGGCGTGCTGGCCACGGGCCTGTTCTTGGGCTTTCGCCATGGTTTTGACTGGGACCACCTCGCGGCAATCTCCGACATCACGTCCACGACTGCCGCCGCTGATGCAGGAACTGAGGTTCATGCGGAGGAGCACCGTGTCCACCCGCACGGCCACGAGCATCCGCATGGCGGCGCAACGGAGATTGAAGAGCACCACGCTGACCACGATCCGGAGTTGCCAGCAGCGGGCCTGGCCGCAATCCCGGTGAGCAGACCCCGTTTTGTGGCAGAGCAACGGCACGCGATTGTGCTGGGAACGCTCTACGCCATGGGCCATGCGTCCGTGGTGTTTGTGCTGGGTCTGCTGGCGCTCGCCTTTGGCGCCCTGCTGCCCGACTGGGTGGACCCCATCATGGGCCGCGTCGTCGGCTTCACGCTGCTGATCCTGGGCATCTGGGTCTTTGTCTCGCTTGGCCAATACCTGCGCGGCGGCGCTGAGTTCCGCCTCCGGAGCCGCTGGATGCTGGTGTTTGACGGCGCCCGCTACGCCTGGCATCGCCTACAGGCCAAGCTCCACGGGCACGCGCACGTTGCGCCGCTGGAGATGAGCTCGTACGGATACCGGACCGCGTTTGGGGTGGGGATGATCCATGGGATCGGGGCCGAGACCGGGTCGCAGGCCCTGCTGATTGCCGCTGTTGGCGGGGCGAGCGGCGCCGGGCTTGGCATCCCAATGCTCTTGGCCTTTGTGGTTGGCCTGGTCGCGTCCAACAGCATCGTCGTGGTGGTCACGGCCACAGGGTTTGTCGCCGGACAGTTCCGGCGCCCGGTCTATATCGGCATCGGCGTCCTGGCTGGGGCGTTCAGCATCTTCGTCGGGTCGGCGTTCCTGCTGGGCGTGGACAACCTGCTGCCTGACCTCCAGAAGCTGCTGGGCGCGTAATGGGGGAGACACAGGCCGCGCCAGAGCCGTGGGCTGAGGTCCCCGCCCGCCTCCGCGCGCGCGGACTTCGCTGGACGCCCCAGCGCCGGACCCTGCTGGCCGTGCTTGCGGAGACGCGTGGGCATGTGACCGGTGCCGAGCTGGTGGAGCGCTGCCGGACGCTCGATCCGGCCACGATCCCGTCGACGGTGTACCGGACCCTCGACGTCCTCGAGGACTTGGGCATCGTTCGCCACGCGCACGGTCTTGACGGGCGGGAGGAGTTTCACGTCCTGCCGGCGGCGGATCACGGGCACTTGTCGTGCAGCGGCTGCCACGGGACGTGGGACGTGGATGCCGATGACGCTGCCGCGCTGGTGGCGGTCCTGGCGGAACGGCGCGGGTTCCGCGTGGACCTCTCGCACCTGTCCGTTGCGGGGCTCTGCAAGGGCTGCGCCAGCGAGCGCTAGGGCTGCGGTTCGCCGCCTGCGCGGTACACCACCACCTCAACCTGCTCCAAGGTGATCAGCCCGCCCGCAACGAGCGCCTCAAGTTCCGGCAGCACGGCGCGGATGCGCGCCTCCTCATCGACGGCCTCGACGAGGATCGGCAGGTCTTCGGACAGCGCCAGAATCCGCGTGGCGTGGACGCGAGACGAGCGGCCAAACCCCTCGATCCCGCGAAAGACCGTTGCGCCGCGAATGCCGCGCTCGCGCAGCAGCCGCACGATTGCGTCATACAGCGGCCGGCCGTCATGCGTGTCCGATTCGCCAATGTAGACGCGTACCAGCAGCGCGTCGCCCTCAATCGTCATCGCCCGCTCCTCACGTCTGCCTTCACGGGAGCAGCCGCCCCACGGCCAGCCCGGCCACCACGGCGACAAGCCCCAGCGCCACGGACCCTGCCAGGTTAAACGCGGCCAGCGCCCAGGCCCCGTCCTCCACCAGACGCCACGACTCCAGCATCCACGTGGAGAACGTGGTGTAGGCGCCCAGAAAGCCGATCATCACCGGACCACGGATCTCGCGCGGCAGCACGTTGCGCTCCAGCGCCCATGCGAAGAGCAACCCCACGAGGAACGCGCCGGTCACGTTGATGACGAGCGTGCCCAGCGGGAAGGCCGACCCGGTGCGGTCGCTGACCCAGAGGTCCACCACGCGCCGGGCGACTGCGCCCAAGAAGCCGCCCACGCCGACGAGCAGCAGATCCACCCGCGGGTCCTCTCGACGCCTGTTGGGGCTAGTCGAGCGTCGGGACGCCGAGGATGTTGAACCCGCCGTCCACGTAGATCACCTCACCGGTGACCGCGGACGAGAGGTCCGAGCCAAGGTAGACGGCGGTCTTGCCGCAGTCCTCCGGCGTGATGTGCGCGCGGAGCGGCGCGATCTGGTCAAACGGGCCGTACAACTTGCGGAAGCCGGCGATGCCGCCCGCGGACAGCGTGCGGACGGGGCCGGCCGAGATGGCGTTGACGCGGATCCCCTCGGGACCCAGATCGGCTGCCAGATAGCGGACCGATGCCTCAAGCGCTGCCTTTGCCACGCCCATCACGTTGTAGTGCGTGACCACCTTCTCGGCGCCGTAGTAGCTGAGCGTCATGATTGAGGAGCCGCGGCGCAGGTACGGCTTGGCCTCGCGGGCCATCGCCACCAGCGAATACGCAGAGACATCGAGCGCAAGGGCAAACCCGTCACGCGACGTGTCCAGGTAGCGTCCGTCAAGGTCCTCGCGCTTGGCATACGCCACGGCGTGGACCAGGATGTCAACCTCGCCGTACTTGGCGTTCCACTTGGCAAAGACGTCGCGCAGCTGCTCGTCGGAGCCCACATCGGCGGGCTCCACAAACTCCGCGCCAATCGAATCGGCCAGCGGGCGGACGCGCCGCTCAATCAGGCTCTCCATCGATGAGAAGCCGACAACGGCTCCGGCGTCATGAAACGCCTTGGCGATGCCCCAGGCGATCGAGTGATCGTTTGCGACCCCAAAAATCAGGGCTTTGCGCCCGTCGAGCAGTCCCATGTGTTTGCTCCTCCTTCGCTACGCTGCGCATGATGCCGCACTCCACCCAATCCGACGACCGGTTGCATGCGGCCCTGCACGGGGTGCGCGGTCTGCTGCTGGATCTTGATGGCGTTCTGATCCTGCGCGGCGCTGCAATTCCGGGTGCCGTAGACGCCATCCGCGAGCTGGACCGGCGTGGCTTCCCGTTCATCGTCGTCACGAACACGTCGCTCTTCTCGCGGGCGCAGTTGGCAGGTTGGGCAGCCAAGCAGGGGATGCCCATTCCGGCGGAGCGCATCCAGACGGCGCTGTCGGCATCGGCCGCGCTGGTGCATCAGCGCTACGAGGGGCGCCCGGTCTACGTGATCGCATCAGACGTGGCGCGGTCCGAGTTTGCGGCGAGCGCCGCGGTGGTGCTTGATGCCGACGGAGCGGAAGCTGCCGAGCGGGCCGGGACCAGCGTGGCCGCGGTGGTGCTGGGGGACTCGCCGGAGCAGTTGACAAAGCCAAACCTCGACAGGGCGTTCCGCATGGTGCGCAACGGGGCGGACCTCATCGGCATGCACCGCAACCCATGGTGGCTGACGCCCGAGGGTCCCACGCTTGACGCCGGGACGTTCCTGGTGGGCCTTGAGTGGGCCACGAAGCGTCGGGCGCAACTGGTGGGCAAGCCGTCGCCGGCGTTCTTCCGTGTGGCGATTGAGCGGCTGGCGGCAGAGGCGGTGGCGCGTGGTGAGCCCGCACTGCGGCGCCATGACCTGGCGATGGTTGGCGATGACACGGGTACGGACATCGGCGGCGGTCGCCGGGCGGGCCTGCGCACGGTCTTTGTTCGCACCGGCAAACACGGTGACGCCGAACTGGCGGCGGCTGCCCGCGCGCGTCGGCCCATCGTGCCGGACGCGGTTGCCCAGTCGATCACCGAGGTTGTGGCGGCGCTCGATTAGCGCCCGCGGCTCGGCGCCGCCCGGAACCCCGGAACCCCCGGAACCCCTGAATTTCACACCGAATGAACGGAGTCCTGTTCTTTGTCCGCCTCTGTTCAATAGGTGTGGAAATCAGCGGTCCCCACGGGTCTGGACGGCGCGAATCAGCCCTGAAACGCGTCTGGCGGGGTGTCAAACCCCGCCAGCGTGTCGATCTTGTTCACTAGGTGTGAAATGTCGCGGCTCGTCCGCCCTTGCGGCCCGTCCGGTGGGCCGCCCGAGGCGGCTAGACCTCGCGGACGTCCTGCACCACGAGCACGACAGGCGTGAGTGCCGCAACGATGTCGTCCTTCGACAGACCGGTGGCCTTGACCATGACCTGGCGATTGCCGGGCCCCGCCGGAAGCTCCGCGATGGCGATGATGCTGCCGCCCCGGTCCGCGATGGCCCGCGTGACGCCGGCGAGTTGGCCCGGCGCATCGGTAACGGACACCGTGGCGCGGATGCCCTTCTCCCGGGCGCCGAGAAGGCCTAGGAACACCTTGAACAGGTCGGTCTCGGTGATGATGCCCACCAGGGCGCCGTTCATCACAACCGGGAGGCCGCCAATCTTGTTGTCGGCCATGATCCGCGCGGCGTTTTCGAGCGGCTCGTCGGGTGTCACCGTGATGACAGCGGTGGTCATCACGCTCTTGATGGTGATCTTGCTGAGCAGGTACGTGATCTCCCACACGCTCAGGCTGGTGGCCGGCGACGGGGAGGCCTCCAGAAGGTCGCGGTCTGACACGATGCCAACCAGGTGACGGGCGTGATCGAGGATCGGAAGGCGGCGGATCTTGCGCTCCCGCATCAGCGCCAGCGCATCGGCGACGGGCATCTCGGGGCTTGCGGTGACCGGCTGCTTGGTCATCCGCTCCTGGACGAACATCAGGTTCTCCTTGGTGGCCGCGACGAGTCGGTTCCTCGCGCGTCATGGATCGGAAGGCCACGTTGGCCAGCGACCCGGCTAACTGTTGACACCATCGTGGCGCGTCGCCAGCCGCCTGTGGCGATGCATCCGGCCCCCCGATCGGCCCGAGTGGCCCACGATCTGGCCGCCTTCGCAGCGGCGCGGCAGGGTCGGAAGTCAGTCCGCGCCGCAAGGGGTAGTGCCCCCGCACGAGACTTGCTGGAGGGTCGATGGAGGGCCACTCGGCCCAAATCTCGGTCGCTCG
>CAIXZV010000466.1 GCA_903924005.1 uncultured Chloroflexota bacterium
GGTATCGATGCGGGAGAAAGGTGGGAGCCGGTTCGATGCGGGAGGACGAAACCACAGATTTCACGGATTTTCACAGAGTTTTGGGTTGGGGTGGGGAGAGAAAGGGATACCCTGGACGGAGAACGGTCAAGCAGTTGAATACCACTCGCAGTCTGGAAGTGGGCAGGAGCCCCGCCGCTCTGATTACCGTATTCAGGATGGAACGGCGGGGCTCTTGCCCATAGTATTACCCATATCTTTCGTCAGTCGTGTTCCCCATGCCCCCTGGTCATGCCGGGGGGGGCAGGTTACGCCCCGCGTGCGCGCCGGGGCTGCCGTCCGGGGCCGAAGCGTTGATACGCGAGCGCGTAATCATGCGCGCGTTGGAACCCGAGCCACACCGTCTGGATACCCGGCGGGCCATCCCCCGCACGTCCCACGAAGCCGCCCCCGCGGGCGACCAGGTGGAGCAGCGTCTGCAGCGTCGGCGGGACGGCGGGCAGCGTGTCGTGATAGATGAGGTAGACCGCCTCCCATTCGGCCGGGGTGAACACCACGGTGCACGGCAAGTCGGGGCAGGCCTGCCCCAGGCGCGTCCCGTAGAGGATCCGCCAGGCAATCAGCTCGTAGCAGGCGAGCGCATTCAGGAGCCGTTCCGCGGTCTGCAGGTAGAGGCGCTCCACCGTACAGCCGCTTTTGAGCACCTTGAAATAGCACTCGATCTCCCAGCGGGCCAGGTAATAGGCCACGATCTGCTGGAGGTCCGCGTCGGTGGCGATGGGCAAGCTCGTATAGAGCAACCAGGTCACCGCCGCCTGCCCCGGCGGGGGCGCCTCCTCAGTCAGCAGGAGCGCGTGCACCGTCACGTCGGCCAGGGGGGCGCCTTGCCGATAGGGCGCACGGAGCTGCACGGCGGCGGTGCGGAGCGTCTGGGTGACCGTGCGTGCCGCACGCCCGGCGGTGGCCGGCAGGTCAACGGTGCAGGTGCCCCGCGGCGGCTGCGCCGCGAGGTGCGCATGCAGGTGGGCCTGTTGCGGGGTGCCGATGGCGTTCACGGGGGCCAGGCACCGGTCATAGGCGCAGCCGCGGATCACGAAGTCGGCGTGCGGCGTGTCCGCGCGCTGGGCGGCCTCCTGGTACACCTCGTAGATGTCGCCGCCGCGGTCCGCGATATAGATGAGCCGCGTCTGCGGCGTCTCGGCGGCCAGCGCGCACGCCTGCCGATACCCGCGCAACCAGCAGTAGGTTTCTTTCCGCTCAATGGGCCAGTGCTTGCGCGCCTGCGCCGGGCCGTCCGGCGTGGCCCGTAGCCAGGTATGGGGGTCCACCAGCCCGAGCGGCACGCGGTCCGGCGTGACGGCCAGTAGCGGATCGAAAAACAACCCGCGGGTTTTGTTGTCGCCGATGGCCCCGAGGGCGGCGGCGACGCCCTTGTCGGTATAGTTGAGCTCGGTGAGATCGTGGAGCACCAGCACGGTGGCCTGGGCGCGGATGCGGGCGCGCGTGGCGCGCTGATGCGGGGCCAGCAAGGCACACGGCGTGACCTTGGGGTTCGCGAGGAAGCGATAGATCGCTTTGATCTCGGCCGGGTCCCGGCCGGCCCCCGGAATACTGGCGGTGGCCTGCCCGGCCAGCGTCTGGAGCGTGGCGACGGCCCGGGCGGTGAGCCGGGCGTCTCCCAACTGCAGGCCGCGGCATTCGGCGGTGGCCCAGTCGGCCGCCGCCTCCGCAGGCGAGACGTACGGGGTAAACGTGAACAGCGGACCCTCCCATCGCGTCCGGGAGACCGGATGCCCAGACGTGATGTCTGTCTTCTTGCCGCCGGAGGCGTTTTCCTGCCCAGGGGGCAAAAAATACCGAGGCGCCGGTAGAGCCGCCATCGGGGCGGGGGCGGGAGATGTGGGTAATACTATGCTCTCGCCCTCTTCCAGACTGCAAGTCACTTTCCACCCGGTTCGGAAAAACACTCGCAGTCTGGAAGAGGGCAAGAGCCCCGCCGTTTCCTTCTAACTTCCCTTACTTCCCCAGGCCCCATTTCGTCTGGGCGGCCCAGAAGGACTCCCACGTCGGCTGGTAGCTGCCGTTGTTGAACCAGTAGTCGAAGACACCGGCGGCCTGGCTCCATTGGAGGCGACC
>CAIXZV010000467.1 GCA_903924005.1 uncultured Chloroflexota bacterium
CCGGGCAGATCCGGGCCAACCCGCTCGCCGACCTCGCGCTCAAGCTCGAGGCGTCGATCGCGCGCCTCGAGGACTCGCTCGGCCTGTCGCCGGCCGCGCGGCAGCGGATGGGCATCCGGCTCGTCCAGCCCGTGCGCCAGCCGAGGGTCGCGCCCGAGACCCGCCCGTCGCGGTACGGGCACCTGCGCGAGGTCGCGGGATGACGCTCGCCGAGCGCGTCCGCGGCTGGTCGGGGCGGGGCGACCACCCCACCCTCGGCTGGGGCGTCCTGGAGTGGATGACGGCCCACCTGCCCTCGCCGTCCGACCACTCGGCCGACCTCGTGCTGACCGACGAGCAGGCCCGGATCGTCCTCGCCTTCTACCGGCTCGACCCCGCCACGGGCGACTTCACCCACCGGCGCGCCCGCCTCGAGATGGCCAAGGGCTGGGGCAAGAGCCCGCTGCTCGCCGCCGTGGCGCTGGCCGAGTTCGCGGGGCCCGTGCGGTTCGGCGGGTGGGACGACGACGGGGAGCCCGCGGGCGTCCCGGTCCACAACCCGATCGTCGAGATCGCCGCGGTGAGCCTGGACCAGGCCGACAACACGTGGGCCGCCCTGTACGAGATGCTCGCGGCGAACGACGGGCGGGCCGCCCGCCAGCTCGGGATCGACGCGGGCCGCACGCGCATGTACCTCACGGGCGGGCGCCCCGGGCACCTCAAGGCCGTGACCGCGGAGAGCAGCAGCCGCGAGGGCCAGCGCCTCACGTTCGCCGTGCTCGACGAGACGCACCTGTGGCGCCGGGACAACGGCGGCGTGCGCCTCGCCGCGGTCCTGCGCCGCAACGCCGCGAAGATGGACGGCCGTACCTGGGAGACGACGAACGCGCCGGTCACGGGCCAGGGCAGCGTCGCGGAGGAGTCGGGCGACGCCCCGGTCCCGGGCGTCCTGCACGTCTGCCGACGGGCCCGCGAGGCCCCCGAGCGCGACTGGCACCCCGAGCGCCTGCGGGCCGAGCTCACCTGGGAGTACGGGGACTCGAGGTGGGCGCCGGGCGAGCGGATCCTGGCCGAGCTCGCCGACCCCGCCACCGACTGGGACGACGCCCTGCGCTTCTACTTCAACCTCCGCTCGTCCGGCCGCTCGCGCGCGGCGGACCCCGAGCAGTGGGACCGCCTCGCGCGCCCAGAGCGCGAGGTCCCGCCCGGGACGCGCGTCGGCCTCGGCTTCGACGGCTCGGTGTCGCTGGACTCGACGGTGCTGCGCGCCTGCACCGCGGACGGCCACTCGTTCAGCCTCCCGGGCTGGTCGTGGGTCCGCCCCACGGGCGACGCCATGCGCGCCTGGGCGGTCGCCCACCCGGGCGAGGAGTGGCGCGTGCCGCGCGACCTCGTGGACGAGGCCGTGGCGCAGGCGTTCGAGCGGTTCGACGTGGGCCTGATGCGGTGCGACCCGCCGTTCTGGGGCGACGAGATCACGCGCTGGCAGCGCCTGCACGGCCTCGATGTGGTGGTGCCGTTCAACACCAACAGCGCCCGCCAGATGGGGCCCGCCTTCGACTCGTGGGCGACCTCGGTCCGCGAGGGCACGCACACCCACGACGGCGACCCGGTCGTCTCCGAGCACGTGAAGGCGATGCACAAGCGCCCCGCCACCGGCGGCCAGCGCGGGGACGACGGCCGCGCGCTGTGGGTGCCGGTCAAGGGCGAGGACCGCGCCAAGATCGACGGCGGCCTCGCCGACATCCTCGCCCGCCACGCCGCGGCCACCATGCCCGACCCCGTCGTCGTGCCCGAGCGGACCGGCCCGTCCGCCGTGTCCTGGTGAGGAGGGGACGGTGGCGCTGACCCTGTCCTCCCCGCAGCTGCTCGAGCGCCTCGGCGCCGAGATGGACGTGCGCGCGCCCGATTACAGCCTCTGGCAGGACTACTACGACGGCCGCCACCAGCCGCCCGTCGCGCTGCTCGCCGCCTCGTCGGGCTACCGCAGCGAGTACGCCCGCTGGCTGTCGGGCTTCAGCGACAACTTCTGCCGCCTCGTCATCTCCGCGGTCGACGAGCGCCTCGCGGTCACCGGGTTCCGCGTTGACGGGAAGGCCGGCGACCGCAAGGCCTGGGGCTACTGGCAGGACAACCAGCTCGACGCCTGGCACCTCCGCGCGCACCGCGAGGCGCTGGTC